>NZ_JBVAYX010000015.1:0-85820 GCF_055412825.1 Pseudarthrobacter linnaei | reverse complement strand
CTCAACCTCGAGACCCCAGCCAACCGGCTGAACCAGCTGCTGCACGCAGCCTAAACCCCCGGCGTTGCTCCGACTGCTTGACTTTGCCGGCATTTTGGGGACTGAAAGTGATAGCGCAACACGGGAGGGGAGGTGGCGGCCGGGTCTGGAATCCCGGACAGCACCCCTCCGTGGGCCCTGTTTCCGCGGCCCCGGACAGGCTTTAGTGGATACAGAACCTCATTCGCGGAACCACCAAGACATAAAGGAGCCCCTCATGGCACCCGCCGATTTCACCACCGGTGCCCGCCCGGTCAAAGCAGCCCGCGGCACCGCGCTCACCGCCAGGAGCTGGCAGACGGAAGCCCCGCTGCGCATGCTCATGAACAACCTGGACCCCGAGGTCGCCGAACGCCCCGATGACCTGGTGGTCTACGGCGGCACCGGCCGCGCGGTCCGGTCCTGGGCGGCGTTCGACGCGATCACCCGCACCCTGGAAACCATGGAAGCGGACGAGACCCTGCTGGTCCAGTCCGGCAAGCCGGTCGGCGTCTTCCGCACCAACGAATGGGCGCCGCGGGTGCTGCTGGCCAACTCCAATCTCGTCGGCGACTGGGCGAACTGGCCCGAGTTCCGCCGGCTCGAGGCCGAGGGCCTGATGATGTACGGCCAGATGACCGCCGGGTCCTGGATCTACATCGGCACCCAGGGCATCCTGCAGGGCACCTTCGAAACCTTCGCCGCGATCGCCCGCAAGCTCACCGGCGACGAAAGCGGCACCCTCGCCGGCACCCTGACCCTCACCGGCGGCTGCGGCGGGATGGGCGGCGCCCAGCCGCTCGCTGTCAGCCTGAACGAGGGCGCCTGCCTGATCGTCGACGTCGACGAAAGCCACCTGCGCCGCCGCCTCGGCAAGCGCTACCTCGACGAGGTGGAGACCGACCTCGACGCCGCGATCGCCAAGGTCCTGGCGGCCAAGGATGAGCGCCGCGGCTGGTCCGTTGGCTATGTCGGCAACGCCGCGGAGGTTTTCCCGGAGATCCTGCGCCGCCACAACGCCGGGGAGCTCACCGTGGACATCGTCACGGACCAGACCTCCGCGCACGACCCGCTGAGCTACCTGCCCGAGGGCATCACGGTACAGGAATGGCACCGCGAGGCCGCGGCCGACCCGGAGGGCTTCACCAAGAAGGCCCAGGCCTCCATGGCCCGGCACGTGGCGGCCATGGTCGAATTCCAGGACGCCGGCGCCGAAGTGTTCGACTACGGCAATTCCATCCGCGACGAGGCCCGCAAGGGCGGCTACAACCGAGCCTTCGAGTTCCCCGGCTTCGTCCCGGCGTACATCCGGCCGCTGTTCTGCGAGGGCATGGGCCCGTTCCGCTGGGTGGCGCTCTCCGGTGACCCGGAGGACATCGCGGTCACGGACAGGGCCATCAAGGGACTTTTCCCGGAGAACAAGCACCTGCACCGCTGGATCGACGCCGCCGCCGAGCGCGTTGAGTTCGAGGGCCTCCCGGCCCGCATCTGCTGGCTGGGCTACGGCGACCGTGCCAAGGCGGGGCTGCTGTTCAATCAGCTCGTCAAGGAGGGCAAGGTCAAGGCACCCATTGTGATCGGCCGCGACCACCTGGACTCCGGCTCCGTCGCGTCCCCGTACCGCGAAACCGAAGCCATGGCGGACGGCTCGGACGCGGTGGCCGACTGGCCGCTGCTCAACGCCCTGCTCAACACTGCCTCCGGCGCAACCTGGGTCTCCATCCACCACGGCGGCGGCGTCGGCATCGGCCGTTCCATCCACGCCGGCCAGGTCTCGGTCGCTGACGGTACCGACCTCGCCGCGCAGAAGCTCGAACGCCTGCTTACGAACGATCCCGGCATGGGCGTCATCCGCCACGTCGACGCCGGCTACGACCGCGCCGTCGAAGTCGCCGCCGAACGCGGCGTCCGCATCCCGATGTCCGAAACCCGCTAAGCAAGGTCCCAACCCACATCGACTGCTCCGTAACTGCCGTTTTGAGCCACGAAAAGGGCACTCACGGAGCAGTCGATGAGAATGAAGTAGGAACATCCCATGACTGTCACCACACACTCGCCGCTCACCGTGACCCTCGGCTCCAGCGGCGTCACCCCCGAGGACGTCGTCGCCGTCGCCCGCCACGACGCCCGGGTGGCCATCTCCCCGGACGCCCTCGATGCCGTCGCCAAGGTCCGTGCCCACATCGACGGCCTGGCCCACAGCGAGGTCCCCGCGTACGGCATCTCCACCGGCTTCGGGGCGCTGGCCAACCGGCACATCCCCACCGAACTGCGCACCCAGCTGCAGAAGTCGCTGATCCGCAGCCACGCCGCCGGCATGGGCCCGGCCGTGGAACGCGAGGTGGTCCGCGGCATCATGTTCCTGCGCGCCAAGACCCTCGCGTCCGGCCGCACCGGCGTCCGCCCCGTGGTCCTGCAGACCATGGTGGACGTCCTCAACGCCGGCATCACCCCGGTGGTCCGCGAATTCGGTTCGCTCGGCTGTTCCGGCGATCTCGCACCGCTCTCGCACTGCGCCCTCGTCCTGATGGGCGAAGGAGAAGCCACCGGCCCGGACGGCGAACTGTTTGGGGGGTTGGACGGCAGCCGGAACGGCCGCCCGGTCGCCGAGCTCCTCGCCGGGCACGGAATCGAGCCGGTCACCCTGGCCGAGAAGGAAGGCCTGGCGCTGGTCAACGGCACCGAGGGCATGCTGGGCATGCTGCTGATGGCCATCGCGGACATCCGCCAGCTGCTCACGACGGCGGACATCACCGCCGCGCTCAGCGTCGAGGCGCTGCTCGGCACCGACCAGGTGTTCCTCCCCGAGCTGCACGCGGCCCTCCGCCCGCACCCGGGCCAGGCCGCCTCTGCAGACAACATGCTCCGGGTCCTCTCCGGCTCCCCGATCGTGGCCTCGCACCGGATCGACGACACCAAGGTCCAGGACGCCTACTCGCTGCGCTGCGCCCCCCAGGTGGCCGGCGCCGTCCGCGACACTGTGGACCATGCCGCCATGGTCGCCTCCCGCGAGCTGGCCGCCGCGATCGACAACCCGGTGGTGCTTCCCGACGGCCGGGTCAGCTCCAACGGCAATTTCCACGGCGCCCCGGTCGCCTACGTGCTGGACTTCCTGGCGATCGCGGTCGCGGACCTGAGCTCCATCGCCGAGCGCCGCACCGACCGGATGCTCGACCCGGCCCGCTCACACGGGCTGCCGGCGTTCCTTGCGGCGGACCCCGGCGTCGACTCTGGCCTGATGATCGCCCAGTACACCCAGGCCGGCCTGGTCTCGGACAACAAGCGGCTGGCTGTCCCGGCGTCGGTGGACTCGATCCCCAGCTCCGCGATGCAGGAGGACCATGTGTCGATGGGCTGGCACGCGGCCCGAAAGCTCCGCCGTGCCGTGGAGAACCTGCGCCGCGTCCTGGCAATCGAGCTGGTGACCTCGGCACGGGCACTCGACATCCGCACCCAGCTCTCGGGCGGTGAACTCAGCCCGGGTCCTGCGGGCGCCGCCGTGATCGCCGCGCTGCGCGGCGTCGTCGACGGTCCCGGCACGGACCGGTTCCTGTCCCCGGAGCTGGAGGCGGCGGACCGCCTCGTCGCCTCCGGCAGGGTGCGGGCGGCGGCCGAATCCGCCGTCGGAAATCTCGCCTGAGGGAAAACAAAATTCAGTCTGAGGAGACAATTCCCGGCGCCCCCGACTTAGTGGGCAAAACACCCGGCGGGGGCGCGGGAACTGTAGTACAAAGGGAAAGTCACACCAACGAAGTTGTGACCAGGAACATATACAAAGGGGTAAAAGTTCATGAAAGCACGCGGGACGGTAATGTCCAGACGTCTGGCCTCGGTCAGCGCGGTTTCCGACTGGCGGAGCCTCAAGGCGGGGGACCGGGTTGAAATCCTCAAGCACGCCCAGGTTTTAGCCGCCGGTGAGGTCGAGGAGGTCTCACTGAGCGGAAACGTTCTCTGGCTGGTCCCGGCCGTACCGTCCGAGACCCAGCTCTTCCTCAAGTCCGACGGCGTGGAACTACGGCGCAGCTAGCCGCGCCGGGTTGCGGCCAGAAAGTCCCCGTCCCAGCCGGCGGGGCTTTCTGCGTTCCGGGGCCTTTTGAGCGGCGCTCCACTCAGCGCGGAACGAACGGCGGCGGCCCCAGCAGTTCGATGCCGCCGTTCCGGCTCGCAGACGCCTGCACCTTGCCAAAATCCACTGGGCCGGTCCCGCCGGGATCCCCGTCGGCGAGCGCTGTGCTCGCGTCCCAGTAGAAGGCCTCGCAGCAGCCGGGGGTGTGCAGGCAGAGCATCCGCGCGGACTCAGAAACCACCATGAAGGCATGCGGAACGCCCCGCGGCGCCACGGCCAGGCCCCCGGCGCCGATCCGGTGTTCGACGCCGTCCATGTGCATGATGATCTCGCCACCCAGGATGTACATGGACTCATCCGAATCCATGTCAACCCCCTATCAGAACGCCGGCCGCACCGGCCAGAAGCGCCGCACCTTCGAGGCTCTGGTGGCGGTGGCCCGGGATGCGGTGGCCGCGGGGGAGACACCGACTGTGGACAGCACGGCGGCGGCGGCCGGCGTCGCGCGGAGCACCGCCTACCGTTACTTCCCGGGCCAGCGGGAGCTCCTCGCGGCAGCCCACCCGGAAACTGCCAGGAAGTCGTTGTTGCCGGCAGACGCACCGGAAGACCCGGAGGCGCGGCTAGACGCCGTCGTGCGGGCGTTCACCCAGCTGATTGTGGACACCGAAGCGCAGCAGCGCACGATGCTCAGGCTTTCCCTGGAAACGGACCCGGCCGAGACCGCACTCCCGCTGCGCCAGGGCCGGGCGATTGCGTGGATCGAGGAAGCCCTCAAACCCCTCCGGGACCGGTTCTCCGCGCCCGAGATCCGCGCCCTGGCCCTGGCGGTGCGCAGCGCGATCGGGATCGAAGCCCTTGTCTGGCTGACCGATATTGGCGGCCTCTCGCGGGAGCAGGCCATGGCGTCGATGCGCTGGTCCGCGCGGGCGCTGCTCCAACAGACACTCGTCTCCGGGCCCCCGCCGGGGGTCCAGGGCTGACGGTTGCCCCAGCGATATCGAGGGCAGAAGTTGCCCGCCCGCGGCGACCCGGCGGCATACCGCGCCGCTCGCGCGTATCTTGGTGAGGGGGCGCCGTCCGCAGGAACGGCGCCTTGCTCGTTCCCGGGCATCCGGGTCCCGTCAGGAGGAATACGCAGTGTTTGAGGCTCCCAGTGTCATTTTTGCAGCGGCAGGTTTGGCCGTCTTCGCCGCTGCGCTTCTGCCCAAGCTGCTGCGCAAGGCGCCGCTGTCCATGCCGATGGTCTTCCTGGCCGCCGGCATACTGGCCTTCACGTTCATTCCGGAACTGCCGGACCCGGACCCCCTGCAGTACGGGGAGTTCACCACCCACCTCACCGAAATCTGCGTCATCATCTCGTTGATGGGCGCCGGCCTCGCGCTCGACCGCCCCGTGGGCAGACGCAGTTGGTCCACCACCTGGCGGATGCTGGGGGTGGCCATGCCGATCTGCATCGTTGCCCTCACCCTGCTGGGCCTCGGGGCGCTGGGGCTGGGGCTCGGAGCCGCGCTGCTGGTCGGGGCGGCGCTCGCCCCGACCGACCCGGTGCTGGCCTCCGAAGTCCAGGTGGGGGAGCCCGCCGATGATGAGGACGAATCCGAGCAGGGCGAAGACGAGATCCGCTTCGGCCTCACCTCCGAGGCCGGCCTGAATGACGGGCTGGCCTTCCCGTTCGTCTACCTCGCCATCGCCATCAGCCTGGTGGGCCCCGCGCCGTCCGAATGGTTCGTTTCCTGGTTCGCCACCGACGTCGTGTGGCGGATCGGCATGGGGGTGCTCCTCGGCTGGCTGGCCGGGAAGGCGCTGAGCATGCTCTTTTTCTCCGCCCGTGACAGCATCCGGCTGTCCAGCCACTCCGAGGGCTTTGTGGCGCTGGCGGCGACTTTCCTGGCCTACGGGGTGACGGAAATGCTGGAAGGCTACGGGTTCATCGCCGTCTTTGTGTGTGCGGTGACCATCCGGGCCGCGGAACGGACACATGGATTCCACCGTGTGATGCACTCCTACGTGGAGCAGCTCGAACGGCTCATGACGGTGGTCATCCTGGTGCTTCTGGGCGGCGCGATTGCCCGGGGCCTGCTGGCCGGCATTGGCTGGGCGGAGATCCTGGTGGCGCTGACGTTCCTGCTGGTCGTGCGCCCGCTGGCCGGCTGGATTGGCCTGGCGCGGGGCAAGACCGGGCCGCGCGAACGGATCGCCATCGCCTTCTTTGGCATCCGCGGCATCGGCTCGCTCTATTACCTCGCCTACGCGCTCAGCAAGGGCGACTTCGACGCCCAGGCCGAGCAGCTGTGGGCGTTCATCGGCCTGGTGGTGGCGATGTCCATCGTGCTGCACGGGGCCACCACGGCGCCGGTCATGAACCGGCTGGACCGGCTCCGCGAACAGAAGGCCGTGCAGCAGCATGGCGACGGGGGCAAGGCGCCGAAAACACCCATCTGACGGTCCGCACGCCGAGCCCGCCAGGCCGCCGGCTACCCCAGCAGCGTGTTGATAAGCCGCGCGGCCACCTTGGCGGTCCGGGCGTCGACGTCGAACTCCGGGTTCAGCTCGGCAATATCGAGGTGCAGGAGTTTTCCGCTCGCGGCGACCTGGCGGCACACCGCGCTGACCACCGGCAACGGCACGCCGAATGCTGCCGGTGCGCTCACGCCCGGCGCCACCGAGGCCGGCAGTACGTCCAGGTCGATGGTCAGGTACAGGGCGTCGACCTGCGCCAGGAACGCGGCCACGAACGCGTGCGCGGCCCCGGCTGAGCAGTCCTCGTCCAGCAGGTAGTCCACGCCCAGCTCCTCGGCGGTCCGGAACAGCGCCCGGGTGTTGTTCGGCTCGGAAATCCCGACGACGGCGTACCTCAGTTCGCGGCCCGCGGCGGCTTCCGCGCGGGCCATCTGCAGGAACGGTGTCCCGGAACTGGGCACCGCCTCGTCGCGGAGGTCGAAGTGCGCGTCCAGGTTCAGCACCCCCACGCGCAGGCCCTCGCGGACCGCCGCCGAGCCTGCCACGCCCAGGTAGCTCGCGAACGCGGTCTCGTGCCCGCCGCCCAGCACCACGGGAAGCTGCCCGGCGTCGAGCAGGCCGGTGATGGCGAGCCCGGCACGCGCCTGACCCGCCTCCAGGGCATCCCCGGCCACGGTGACGTCGCCGGCGTCGTGCACCTCCCGGGTGAGGTGGAAGGCGAGCGGACCGAGGGCGGCCCGGATCGCGGCGGGGGCCGCGGCGGCACCGGTGCGGCCCTTGTTCCGGCGCACCCCGGCGTCGCTGCCGAAGCCGAGAATGACGGCGGGGCGGGCGGAGGCGGTCTGGACGCGGCGCGGGGCGTAGGGCGTGACGGCCTGCCACCAGCGGCGGTGCTCGGGGCCGTCGCCGTCAAACCGTCCGGTCCAGGGCCGTGGCGGGACATCAACGGCGGGCGCGCGGGAAACCATGCCCCTAGCTCACCGCAGCCCGGGCCGGAAAACCAGCCGCGCCGCCGTCGGAGTGTCCGTAATCCCGGAATCCGCGCTTAAACACCGCCGAGGTGAGACGTCGCGCCGATGTCTTGCACAAACAGGGGCGCGAAGTGTCACCTCGGCGGAGGGGGAGTGGAGGTGCCTAGTGCATTCCCAGCGCGGCCTCGATCGGGCCGATGGCGAAGAACAGCAGGAACGCCGCGGCCACAGCCCACATCAGCGGGTGCACCTCGCGTGCGCGGCCCTGGAAGGTGCGGATCAGGACGAAGGTGATGAAGCCGGCACCCAGGCCGTTGGCGATCGAGTAGGTGAACGGCATCAGCGTGAAGGTCAGGAAGGCCGGGATCGCGATGCCCAGGTCCTGCCAGTCGATCTTGCCGACCTGGGAGACCATCATGAAGCCGACGACGACCAGCGCCGGGGCCACGGCCTCGAACGGCACGAGGTTGATCAGCGGCGTGAAGAACATGGCCACGAGGAACAGCAGGCCGGTGACGATCGAGGCCAGGCCGGTCCGGGCGCCTTCGCCGATGCCGGCGCCGGATTCGACGTAGATCTGGTTCGAGGAGACCGAGGCGCCGCCGCCGATGATCGCGCCGAGTGCGTCCACCTGCAGCACACGGTCCACGTTCGGGATGTTGCCGTCCTTGTCAATGCTGCCGGCCTCCGTGGCCAGCCCCACCATGGTGCCCATGGCATCAAAGAAGATGCTGAGCAGGATTACGAAGGCCAGCAGGGTCGCGGCGACAAAGCCGAGGTGCTCAAAGGCGCCGAACGGGTTGGCCTGCCCGATCAGCGACAGGTCCGGGGCCGCCCATTCGGAGAACGCCGGGGCCACGAGTGACCAGCCCGCCGGGTTGTAGGTCTTGCCGTCGAAGCTGGGGCCGATGTGCAGGGTGAATTCCAGGATCACGGACAGGACGGTCGAGGCGACGATGCCGATCAGGATCGCGCCTTTGACCTTGCGGACCACGAGGGCGATGGTCAGGATCAGGCCAAAGATGAAGACCAGTGTGGGCCAGCCGACGAGCTTGCCGTCGAAGCCCAACCCGACCGGTACGGTGGTTCCGGCGACGTCCGGGATGCGCCGCACGAAGCCCGCGTTTACCAGGCCGATCAGGGCGATGAACAGGCCGATGCCCACCACAATCGCGGTCTTCAGCCCTTCCGGGACTGCCTTGAAGACTGCGGTCCGGAAGCCGGTGAGGACCAGGATCAGCATGGTGATGCCCGAGAGCATCACGAGGCCCATCATGTCCGGCCAGGTCAGGCCGGGGTTGGTGGCCACCGTGACGGCGACGAAGGCGTTGACGCCCAGGCCCGTTGCCAGCGCGAAGGGGTGCTTGGCCCACGCGCCCATCAGGATGGTCAGGATGCCGGCCACGAAGGCGGTGACGGCGGCGACGGCGGGGAAGCCGAGGGTGGCGCCGGAGGAATCGGGACCGGAGAGGATCAGCGGGTTCAGCACCACGATGTAGCTCATGGCGAAGAACGTGGCGAAGCCGCCCCGGATCTCCCGCGAGACGTCCGACCCCCGCTCGGATATCTTAAAATACCGGTCCAGTGCAGAGCCCTGCTTGAGCATTAGTCCTCCGGGAGATGTGGATAGTTACTTGAATCCTATTGGGCGCGCAGCGGGCGATCGGCCGATTTCGCCTAGTCTGTAAGGAAGCCAACACTAGGAGCAGCTTTTCCATGCGCCTCATCCGCCAGCTTTTGAGTGCCCTCCTGGGCACCCTGGTCCTCGCCGCTGTCCTGCTGGGCGCGGTTGCGCCGGCCTCGGCCCACGATGCCGCCGAATCCACCAGCCCGGCCGGCGGCGCCACGCTGGCGGCGCCGCCGGCGCAGGTCTCGGTCACCTTCAACAAAAATCCGCTCGCGCTGGGTGCGCAGATACTGGTCAGCGATGCAGCCGGCACCAACTGGTCCGACGGCGACGTCGAGATCGTCGACAACGTCGCCGCGCAGAAGCTCAAAGCCGGCGCCCCGGCCGGGGCTTACACCGTCACCTGGCGCGTGGCCAGCTCGGACGGGCACCCGATCGAAGGCAGCTTCATGTTCACGGCCGCAGCCGGAGCCACAGCTTCGACGGCGGCTGCAGCGGTTCCCTCGATGGGAACCGCCCAGCCTGGCATCACACCGGCGCCGGCGCAGCCAGCCAGCGCCGCGGAACCGTTCCCCTGGAGCCTTGTGATCTTTGTCGGAACGGCCCTCGGCATCCTGGTGGTCCTGGGCCTGATGGCCAAGACCCGGCTCAAACCGGGCTCCGGCAGCGGCACCGAAAGCTGACCAGAAGCAACGCGGGGTCACTCCGCGCCCATCCGGGGCCCTGTGATGGGCCGTAACTGACCCCGCGTTGCTTCCGGGCGCCGCGCACTGAGACACCGGCTCCGGGCACCGCCGAACTTCCGGGCGTTGCGCCCCGCGTTGAGCCGAGCCTTAGGCCGGCGCAGCGAGGTCGTAGTAGCCCGGGAGCACGGCGGGAAAGCCGTCGGGGTGGACCTTGGCGGAGATCGCCTGGCCCACAACCTTCGCCTGGCGCAGCACTTCCTTCGGCGTCGGTGTGATGAGTTCGCCCACACCCACTAGGTACATCCCGAGGGCGTGCATGGCGGCCATCAGGTTTTGCCCCGCGGTCATGCCGAGCTCGGAGAGCATCCGGCGCAGCTGGCTGTGGGCACAGCGCGTCAGGACGAGGTGGTCCGCCAGCAGAACGCCGCCGGGGGTGCGGACAGCCCACTGCTGGGCCGGGCCGGTGACGCCGGCGTCGATGTGGTCCAGCTGGAGGGCCCGGATGTTGTTCCGGACGTCCAGCTTGTGGCTGGCGGCGTAGTTCCGCAGGTGCCGGAGGATCTCGTTGCGCTCCCGGAGGCTGCCGGCGTCGGCCGCGTCGCAGCGCTGCAGGGAGGAGGTGTTGGCCGGATGCCCGGCGCCCAGCAGATCGAGCCCGTCCACGATGATGGAGTCCACGCCGCGTCGCTGCAGCTCGCTGGCAACCGCCAGCCCGGACAGACCGGTGCCGATCACGACGGCTGCGGTCCGTTCGATACCACCGGACATAGGCATGGTCGACACTGCAGGGTCCCTTCTCGAATGGTGCCAGCCGCGGGGCCGACGCCCCGGACGCGTTCCGCTGCCCGCCCCGAACACGGCTCCCACCGCATCAACAGCGGGGATCCGCGTTCTGAAACACGAGTCTCGGTTCAGCAACGTCTCGAAGACTACCCAACATTTCCGGCCTTGGATAGAGCAGCCGCCACATTCGCCCATCCGGGAATTCCCGGGCTTTTCGGGCGGCGCCGCGGACTTTTCCGCGGCCCTCCGGGGCCGCCCGAAGCCCCGTAAACACTGGGTAAAGCCGGCGTGACGACCGCAGGTCCAGAGGTCCTCCGGCGCGCTTGCCAGTTCCCCGAAAACCGAGAATAGTTGTAGAAACCAGGGGTTCTGGCCCGCGGATTATTCGGGCGCGTCGCCGGTGGACGCTGCACGCGGACAGGTCTGGCAGAATAGCCGCAACATCAGGCAAGAATCGCGAGGAGGCGGACCCCATGGGCCGAGAACAGGTGCATCCGGATCCGGCAGGGGATACCCCTGGTGGGTCGGCGGCTCCCCGGGGGATCGTTGTCGGCGTGGACGGTTCGGACCACAGCAAGTGCGCCCTCGTGTGGGCTGCCCGCGAAGCCGAGCGCCGCAATCGTCCGCTGCACATCGTCACTGCCTATTCTGTTCCGATCTTCGCGGCGTCAGGGCTCGACGGCGGGTACGCCACCGTTGATGATTCAGTGATCCGCGAAGGCGCGGAGGCCATCCTGAAGCAGGCCGTGAACAAGGTGGCCGGGTACGTGATCGACGTCGACGCCTCCGTCGAGAATGGCGATGCCTCCGGGGTCCTGCTGGAAATGTCCGAAACCGCGGAGCTGCTGGTCTTCGGCACCCGGGGCCGGGGCGGATTCGTCGGCCGGCTGCTGGGCTCCGTCAGCAGCGCCCTCCCCGCACACGCCAAATGCCCCACAGTCACCGTGCCCCTGATCTGCGCCGACCGCCTGGGCGAGACCACCGACGACAAGCACGTCCTCGCCGAGCGGGCGAAGTCCGGTCACGTACCGGTCGAAAACGTGGTTGTGGTGGGCGTCGACGGCTCCGAACAGGCCCGCGTGGCGGTATTGGAGGCAGCAGCGCAGGCCGAGCGGCTCGCGGCGCCGCTGCGGGTGGTGTGCGCCGTCCCGCAGTACAACGGTTCGCTCGCCTGGGTACCCGCACCGATGGACCGTGACGCGCTGTTCGCCGACATCAGGGCCCAGCTCGAGGCCGGCACCGCCTGGATCAGGAGCCACTTTCCCGACCTCACAGTGGAGACGCAGCTCGTGGACGGCTCGCCCGTGGACATCCTCGTCGAGGCCAGCCGGCATGTGGTCCTGGTGGTCGTCGGCACCCGCGGCCGCGGCGGCTTCGCCGGGATGCTGCTCGGCTCCACCTCGGACGGGATCCTGCACCACGCCAAAGGCCCCGTCATGGTGGTCCCGGACCGGGACGATCCCCGGCTGGCGGACCGGGTGAACTTCGGACCCATCCTCGGCGATTCATAGCCCTCACCGGTCCGGGCCCGGGACGGACCGGGACCGCGGCCGGTTCCCGCCGGTTTCTGTTTGACCACGAATTGACCACGAAGGGTGAAACGGGGCACTCCCGGGCGTAGTGTTGAATCATGAACTGCAAGGTTGGAGCGCGGTCACGGTGACGCGCAAATGGTTGCGTTGGATGCCCGCCGTGGTGGTGCCTGCCGTGATTGCGGCCGGCGTCCTGTCCGGATCCCTTCCCGCGAGTGCCGGAGACCCGTTGCCGGAGAAGACCCCGCAGCAGGTGCTGCTCATGATCGCCCAGCACGGCGAGAAATCCCTGTCCGGGACGCTGGAGCAAAGTTCCGAGATGGGCCTGCCGGAACTGCCGAAGGCAGGTGCCGGGTCCCCGGAGACCGCCTGGCTGGAACTGCTGACCGGACCGCACACCGCCCGCGTCTATCGGGACGGGCCGGAGAAGGCCCGGGTGCAGATCATGGACCGGATGGCGGAACGGAACGCGGTCCGGAACGGTGATGAGCTTTGGTTCTACAACTCCAAGGACAACACGGCCGCCCACGCCCAGCTGCCCGCCGATGCTGGCGCCCGCCACGAAGCCCGCCCCGGAACCGTAGCGACCCCCGAGGACGTGGCCGACAAGCTGCTCGCCAAACTCGACGCGAGCACTGAGGTGACCGTCGGACCGGATGTCCAGGTCGCCGGACGTGCCGCCTACAATCTCCTGCTGACCCCGGCGTCGGATGCCACCCTGGTGGATTCCGTCGCCATCGCGGTCGACGGCGAAAGCGGACTTCCGCTCGGCGTTGAAGTGAAGGCGAGGGGACAGGCCGAGCCGGCGTTCAGCGTCGCCTACACGAGCCTCACCCTTGAGGCCCCGGATGCCGCCATCTTCAACTTCACCCCGCCGCCCGGGGCCACCGTGGAGGAAATCCCGGTGCCGGACCACAAGTCCGCCGCCGCCCTGCCGCCGTCGGACGCTGCAGCGGCGAAGGCTGCCAGGCGGCCGACCGTCACCGGCACGGGCTGGGCCTCGGTACTCGAATTCCCGGCCGGGGCCTTGGCGCTGCCAGGCCAGGCGCAGCCGCAGGACGGAGCCCTGGATCCTGCAACCGCCAACCCTTTGAAGCCTGGACTCTCGGACCAGGAGGGAACCCGGTCCGGCGCGGCCGCCCTGCTTGAGCAGGCCGCGGTCTCCGTCCCGGGCGGGCGTCTCCTTTCGACGTCGCTGGTGAATGTGCTGATCCTCGACGACGGGCGCATCCTCGCCGGTTCCGTGCCGGTGGAGCGGCTGCAGGCCGCCGCCACTGCGCGGTGAACCGCCCGGTGAACCACCTGGCGGACCACCCGGTGTCGGCGGCGTGACCGCCGCCGCGCCGGCGACCGAACTGAGCATCGAGACGACCGGTCTCAGCAAGCGCTTCGGCCACCAGCTGGCCGTCAACAGCGTTGATCTGGCCGTGCCGAAGGGTTCGGTCTTCGGTTTCCTGGGTCCCAATGGCTCGGGAAAGACCACCACGATCCGGCTCATGCTCGGACTCGCCGCGCCCACGGGTGGCTCCGTCCGGCTCCTCGGCGAGGAAATGCCGCGGCAGCTGCACGGGGTGCTGCCCCGTGTGGGGGCCCTGGTCGAGGGACCGGCGTTCTATCCTTTCCTCTCCGGCGCGGCCAACCTGCACCGGTTCGACGCCGCTGACCCGCATGTACCCGCAGCCACCCGGAAGGCGCGGGTCCAATCAGCGCTGGAACGGGTGGGGCTGACGCATGCCGCGGACAAAAAGGTCCGGGCCTATTCACTAGGCATGAAGCAGAGACTCGGCATCGCCAATGCCCTGCTCGCCCCCCGGGACCTCCTGATCCTGGACGAACCCACGAACGGGCTGGATCCGCAGGGCACCCGGGAGGTCCGCAGTCTGGTCCGCTCGCTCGCGGCCGACGGCGCCACCGTTTTTGTCTCCAGCCACCTGCTGGCCGAAGTGGAACAGATCTGCACCCACGCCGCCATCATGAGCGCGGGCCGGCTGGTGGCGCAGGGAACCCTCGAGGAACTGCGCCAGGGCGGGCAGGCACGGATCCGGGTCTTGACGCCCGACGCCGGGACCGCGGCCGAGGTACTGTCCCGGCTGGGCCTGAGCGCGGCCACAAGTTCCGGCAGTGCAGCGCCCGGCGGCGAGGTGCTCTACGCGCCGCTTCCCGAAGCGGCAGGGAATGGAGCCGTGGCACCGGAGGAGGTGGTGGCCGCCCTGGTGGCGGCCGGCGTCCGGGTCCGGGGCTTCGCCACCGAGCAGGTCAGCCTGGAGGACCGCTTCGTGGCGCTGACGGGGGAGGGCTTTGACGTTGTCCAGTAAAGAATCGGTGTCCACTCCGCGGGGACAGTGGGGCCGCGGTCTGCTCGCCTCCGAGCTCGGGGTGCTTTTCCGCCGCCGCCGGACCTGGGCCATGCTGTGCGCCCTGGCGGCCATTCCGATCCTGATCGCCGTAGCGGTGCGCCTGTCCTCCGCGGTGCCGCCGGGCCGGGGACCGGCGTTCCTTGACCGCATTACGCAAAACGGCCTGTTTGTCGGCGTGACCGCCATGCTGGTCTCCGTCCCGCTATTCCTGCCACTGACCGTGGGGGTGGTGGCAGGCGATACCCTGGCCGGCGAGGCCGGACTGGGAACGCTGCGGTACCTGCTGGTGGCGCCCGCGGGCCGCATCCGGCTGCTGCTCGTGAAATACGCCGGGGCCGTGGCCTTCGCCGTCGCGGCGCCGCTCGTGGTGGCGCTGGTCGGGGCCGGCATCGGTGCGGCGCTCTTCCCCGTGGGGCCGGTCACGCTGCTCTCCGGGGATTCGATCGGGGCAGCGGAGGCACTGCAGCGGCTGTTGCTGATTGCCGCCTATCTTGCCGTGTCGCTGATGGGGCTGTCGGCGATCGGGCTCTTCATGTCCACCCTCACCGACGTCCCCGTGGGTGCGATGGCGTCCACGGTGGTGCTCTCGGTGGTCTCGCAGGTCCTCGACGCGCTGCCGCAGCTGGAGTGGCTGCACCCGTGGCTGTTCAGCCACTACTGGCTGGACTTCGCCGACCTGCTCCGCCAGCCCATCGCCTGGGAATCCTTCCTCACCAATGCACTGCTGCAGGGCGGCTACGTCGCCGTGTTCGGGGCGCTCGCCTACGGCCGGTTCGTCACCAAGGACGTGCTCTCCTAACAGGGGACTCCGGCCAGTAATGCGGGGCCGGGGCTCAGGCGTGCTGGTGTGATTCGTGCTCCGCGTGTGAGACCGGTTCCAGCTGGAAGGTGCAGTGCTCGGTGTCGAAGTGCGAGCCCAGGCAGCTGACGAGCTTGTCCAGGATCTGGTCGGCGCCGCGGGCACCCAGGGCCGCATCCTCCACCACCACGTGGGCGGAAAACACGGGCACGCCGGAGGTGATGGTCCAGATGTGGATGTCGTGCACCGACACCACACCCTCCACGGCGAGGATGTGCTCGCGGATCATCTGCACTTCCACGCCCTTGGGGGTCGCCTCGAGCAGCACGTCCACCACGTCGCGGAGCAGGTGCCAGGCCCGCGGCAGGATCATCAGCGCGATGACGATCGAGGCGATGGTGTCCGCCGCCTGGAAGCCCGTGACCATGATGACCACGGCGGCGGCGATAACGGCGAAGGAGCCGAGAAGGTCGCCCAGGACCTCAAGGTAGGCACCGCGGACGTTGAGGCTCTCCTTCTGGGCGCCGCGGAGGATCAGCAGTGACACGAGGTTGGCGATGGCGCCGAGGACGGCCGCGGCAAGCATGACGTCGGTCTGCACCTCGGGGGCGGAACCAAGGCGGCGAATCGCCTCCGTAAAGATCACCACCGAGATCACAATCAGCACCAGGGCGTTGGCCAGGGCGGCCAGCACCTCGGCACGCTGGTAGCCATAGGTGCGCTGCTCGCTCGCCGGACGGGCCGCGATCCAGGCGGCCAGCAGGGCGATGAAGACCCCGGCCGCGTCGGACAGCATGTGGCCGGCGTCGGCCAGCAGGGCCAGGGAGCCGGACATCAGCGCGCCGACGATCTGGATCAGGACGACGGCGAGGGTGATGGCGAGGACGGCGACCAGGCGCTTCCGGTGCTTGGCCGTGCCGGTGAGGCCGTGTGAGTGGCTGTGGTCGTGTCCCATGCCTACAAGGCTAGCCCCAGCCGAGCTCGTGCAGGCGATCGTCGCTGATCCCGAAGTGGTGCGCGATCTCGTGGACCACGGTGACCGTCACCTCGTCGATGACGTCCTCGCGTGTTTCGCAGATGTCCAGGATCGGCTGGCGGTAGATGGTGATGCGGTCCGGCAGCGAGCCGGCGTCCCACCACGAGTCCCGTTCGGTCAGGGGCACGCCCTCGTAGAGGCCCAGCAGCACGGTGTCCGGATCCTCGCCGGGCTGGGGGGTGTAGTCATCCTCGATGAAGATGGCCACGTTGTTCATGGTCTTTGCGAGGTCCGGCGGGATCCGGTCCAGGGCGTCGCTCACCGCGGCTTCGAAGTCGGCCTCGGACATCGGGAACGGCGCGTGGTCGTGGCCGCCGTCGTTCCCGCCGTCGTTCCCGCCGTCGTCCGGGCTCTCCGGCGTGTCCGGGCCGTCCGGGCCGTCCGGGCCGTCCGGAATGATCGGGAGACCTGGCGGCAGGGAGGGGGGCATAGCTGAAACTCTAGCGCCGAATCAGCGGGACCGGCGCCGGGTCAGCCCCACCCCCACGAGGCAGACGGCGCCGCCGAGCAGGCCCCAGACGGTGGGGATCTCGCCGAGCACCAGCCAGGAGATCAGGATCGTGGTGCCGGGCACCAGATAAGTCGTGGCGGCGAGCCGGCCGGCGTCGATCAGGGACAGTGCATAGGCCCAGGTGGTGAACGCGATCGCGGTGGGGAAAACGCCGAGGTAGACCAGGCCCAGGGTAGCCGGCAGCGGGGCCGCCTGCAGTTCGGCGACCAGCTGGCCGCTGAAGGGCAGGCAGCAGATGGCACCGACCATGATTCCGAACCAGGTGGCCTGGGCGGCGGGGAACTTCCGCAGCACCGGCTTCTGCACGATCACACTCACTGCGGCGAGGGCCGCCGCCAGCAGGCACAGCAGCACCCCGGCGACGTCCGCCGCCGACCGCTGGCCGGAGCCCAGGGCGATCACCGCGACCCCGCTGAATGCGACGAGGCTGCCGATGATCAGCCAGCGCGGGAAGCCCTCCTTGAGGATCACGCCGGCCATGATGGCGACCAGGATCGGGTTGACGTTGATCAGCAGGGCGGCCGTGCCGGCGTCGAGGAGGTGCTCCGCGGCGTTCAGCGCGACGTTGTAGCCGCCGAACCACATGACGCCGTAGGCCAGGATGGGCCACCATTCGCGGCCCCGGGGGAGGTGACGGGTCTTCAGGAGCTGCGGCAGCACCACCAGGCCCAGCACGACGGCGGCAATCGCCAGCCGGCCCAGGGTCAGGGAGCCGGGGGAGAAGCTCGGTCCCACGGCGCGGATGCCTACGAAGGCGGACGCCCACAGCACCACGGTGACCACGACGGCGGCGATGCCGAGCCGGCTGATCTGGCCAGGCTGCAGGGTCTTGGACGGGGGATCGGGGGCGGGAGCGGGCGGCGGCACTTCGTGGGTGCCGTCCGGGTGCGTGCTGTCCGGCTGGGGGGAGCCTGTCTGGGCGGTTGTGGCCATGCTGCCAATCTAGTCCGGACAGCGGCCGCGGGCTGGCGGAAATCGGCCATGTCTAGTCGAGTTCCTGCCAACCGGGGCGCAGCACCCGGGCCGGCTCACCGGAGGGGGCGGGCGGCGGCCTGGATTGCTGCGGCGACCTCGTCGAGGGCCGCCGATCCGTAGCGCCACTGCTGCCAGTGGAGCGGCACATCGACATGCGCTGCGGGGTCCGGGGAAACCAGCGTGCGGCGCTTCAGTTCCTCCGACACTTCGATTTCGGGGAGCAGCCCCCAGCCCATCCCCCAGCGGATGGCTTCGCCGAACTCGTGGGCCGCCGGGACATAGTGCCGGGGCGGCAGGAGCGCCTGGCGGCTCACTGACCGCAGGTACCGGTCCTGCAGGTCGTCCTTGCGGTCGAAGATGATGACCGGGGCGGCGGCGAGCGTTTCCGGCGCCGCCCCGGCGGGGAACCACCGGGCGGCGAAGTCCGGCGTGCAGACCGGCAGGTAGCGCATCACGCCCAGGCGCCGGGAGGAACAGCCCGGTGCCGCCTTCGCCGTGGTGGTGATGGCAGCGGCTGCGGCGCCGCTGCGGAGGAGCTCCAGGGAGTAGTCCTGGTCCTCGCGCAGAATCTCCAGCTGGACCTTGTCCGCCACGGCCGCCAGCCCGGGCAGCGCCCAGGTGTGCAGGGAATCGCTGTTGATGACGAGGGTCAGACGAATGCTGGCAGGCTGCGCGCCGGGCTGCAGCTCCTCGGCCAGATCGGCGGAGAGCATGTCCAGCTGCCGGGCGAAGCGCACCACCGCATGGCCGGAGGGCGTGAGTTCGACGGGGCGGGTCCGCTTCAGCACCGGCCGGCCGACGGTCACTTCGAGGGCCCGGACGCGCTGGCTCACCGCAGACGCCGTGACGCGCAGGTGGCTGGCGGCGGCCTCGAAGCTTCCGTGGACCACGATGGCCGCGAGGGTCCGGGCGTGGTCCGGATGGATGTCGATCATTAGCTCATCTTATGTTGCTCACAAATGATTAACTGCTTTCATGTTCCCGGGCCCTCTAGCGTGGAACCCGTGATCGTCTCTCTCCTTTCGGGCCTGGCAAGTGGGCTGTCCCTTATCGTCGCCATCGGCGCGCAGAACGCCTTCGTACTCCGTCAGGGCGTCCAGCGCTCGCACGTTCTGCTGGTTGTTGCCGTGTGTGCCCTCTCCGACCTCGTGCTGATCGTGCTGGGCGTGGCCGGCATGGGCGTCCTCATCGAGCAGGCACCCGGCGTTCTCGAGGTCGTGCGCTGGGCCGGAGCCGCCTTTCTCCTGGCCTACGGCGGCATGGCTGCAGTGCGGGCCATCCGCGGAACGCAGGCGTCCGAGCCGGCGATCGGGCAAAAGGGAGCCTGGGCGGCTGCGCTGGGGACCAGTTTGGCGCTGACCTGGCTCAATCCCCACGTCTACCTCGACACGGTCCTGCTGCTGGGATCCCTGGCCGGCACCCACGGCCCGGACGGGCGCTGGTGGTTTGCCGCCGGGGCCGGCCTGGGGAGCATCGCGTGGTTCGCGTCCCTTGGCGCCGGTGCCCGGTTCCTCGCGCCGGTGTTCGCCCGGCCGGGCAGCTGGCGCGTGCTCGACGGCGGCATCGCCTTGGTTATGTTCACACTGGCTGTCATGCTCGTGGCCTGAGCTTGTCAGTCGTCCCGCATCTCACCGCACAACAAAACTCGACAAGGAAGCCCCCATGTACGTCCCCTTGCATTTCGCCGCCGACCAGGACGCCGTCAACGAACTGCTCTCGAACCCGGGTGCAGCCAATCTGGTGACCTCGACGGAGCGCGGACTGCTCGCGACGCTGCTGCCGTTCGTCTATGACCCGGAGGCCGGCGACCACGGGGCACTGCTGGGCCACCTCGCCCGCAACAACGACCAATGGCTGCTGCCGGCACTGGGCGAATCCCTGGTCATCATCCAGCGCCCCGACGCGTACATCTCCCCGTCGTGGTACCCGTCCAAGGCCGAACATGGCCGGGTGGTTCCCACCTGGAACTACACCACGTCGCACGTCTATGGCCGGCTGGTCATCCATGACGACCCGGCCTGGGTGGAAGACCTGGTCCGGCGGCTGACCACACTGCATGAAGCACTTTCGCCAGAGCCCTGGAGCGTGGACGATGCGCCCGCGCGTTTCATTGCCGGGCAGCTCCGGGCGATTGTCGGCGTCGAACTTGTCATCACGAGGGTGGAGGCGAAGCGGAAGCTGAGCCAGAATCGGCCGGCGGCCGATGTGGACGGCGTCATCGCGGGACTGCGGGCCAGGGGCGAGCTGGAGGCGGCCTGCGACGTGGAGCGGGCGCAGCAGGAGTCGGGCCGGCGGAGCTGAGCGCCCCGGAGTGCGGCGACCGCCGATTTTGGATAATCCGGGGGTCTGCCCTTATAGTTTTATAGTCCAGTTCGGAGGAACCCGAAAGGACAAAAACGAAAGGCCTAGGCCCTTAATTTTTGTCTTTGTTTCTATCGTGTCCATCCGAATGGCGTTCTGGCCCCCATCGTCTAGCGGCCTAGGACACCGCCCTTTCACGGCGGCGGCACGGGTTCGAATCCCGTTGGGGGTACGCAAGGAACTGGTCAAACCGGGTGTGAAAGTCTGGTAGGCTAAAGGCCTTGAAAAATTGCAGTAGCGATACTGCAGAGAAACAAGAAAATAGCAAGGCCCTGTAGCGCAGTTGGTTAGCGCGCCGCCCTGTCACGGCGGAGGTCGCGGGTTCAAGTCCCGTCAGGGTCGCTCTGATTGCCAGAAGAAATTCCGGCTCTCACGGTGACATGTCACCTAGGCTCTGTAGCTCAGTTGGTAGAGCGTTCGACTGAAAATCGAGAGGTCACCGGATCGACGCCGGTCGGAGCCACCACTGGGAAGCATCAGTTCTTCGGAACTGGTGCTTTTCTGCTTTAACCCCATCGGTTGCTCCGCAACTGCCCTTCTGGCGGGGCAAAAGGGCAGTGCCGGAGCAATCGATCCAAGGTCGACGGCGGCGACGGCGGCCAATCCCGCTCCCTGGGGCCACCTTGTCGTTGGCAGGTACTAGGGTGGTCACAAAGAGAAGGGGGAGTGCCTTATGGAATACCAGAATTCCCAGCCTGCAGCGGCCCCGGTGCCAGGGTTGGCTACCGACCTGCCGCTGCCCGGTGCCGGCCGCACCGTCATTTCCGAAACCGCCGTCGCGAAGGTCGCGGGCATCGCCGCCCGTTCCGTCCCCGGCGTGTACTCCCTGGGGAGCGGCCCGTCCCGCGCGCTCGGCGCCTTCCGGGATGCCGTCGGCAGCTCGGACCACGCCGCCGGTGTCCGCGCCGAGGTCGGCGAAACCCAGGTCGCCGTCGACATTGACCTGGTGGCGCTTTACGGCACGCCCCTGCACGCCTTGGCGGACCAGATCCGCGCCGCCGTGTACGCGGCGGTCGAGGAACTCGTCGGGCTCCAGGTCATCGAAGTGAACATCGAGATCAACGACGTCTACGTGCCCGGCCCGGCGAAGCCCGGTACCCCGGCCGAGACCCGGCCATCAAGGGAGGCAATCCAGTGAATCTGACGGTTGTGGGAATCGCGATGGGCGCCTTCGCTGCGTTCATGTCCTTCCAGTTCGGCGTATGGGGTTTCCTGGGCGCCCTGCTGTTCATGGGAATCGGAGCCCTGCTGGGCCGCGCCGCGGAAGGGAAACTGGACCTGCGCAGCGTGCTGGACGCCCTGACAGGCCGGCGTTCCTCCTCATGAGGGCGACAGCTGGTGCCGTCCGCGCCGCCGCGATGGCTGGACACACCAGGATCAGCACTCAGGCGCTCACCAGCGTGGCCCGGGCTGCCGCGGCAGAAGCGCTCGGCGTAACGCCGCATGAAGTGCGGGCCGAGTGGTCCGACGATGACGGGCTGTTGGCGCTGTCCCTCGTCTCTCCCATCACCGTCCCGCCGCTGGCGGCAGTCCTGCGGGAGCCCGGACGCGTTGCAGGCTTCGGCGGTTCCGTCTGGGACCGGGCCGTGGCCGCCAAGGCCGACATCCTGCGTCGCGTGACCGAGCTGAGCGGTGCCCGGCTGAGCCGGGTCGACATCCGGATCAGCGGCGCCAGCGTAAGCGAAGGAGGGCGGGTCCATTGAGCCACGCCACCGACCGTCATTCCAGCAGCGGACGCCAGGTCCCGCCGGCTCCCGTCACTGCACCGTCCGCCGGCAGCCCGGCGGCTGCCGGGACGGGCGTCGAAGGCATGGACCAGATCCTCAGGCGCGAGACGCACTCCTCCAGGGCCATGGCCTCGATCATCGCCGCTGTGCTCGTCATTGCACTGTGCGTTTATGCCCTCCTGGAAACCGCAGTCCGGGCCGTCGGCCAGCCGCCCTGGCTGGTGGATCCGCAGACCGCCGCGCAGCAGGTCGTGTCGCTCCCGAGTGGGGTCCCGCCCCTCTTGCTCGGCGTCGTTGGCGCGGTGCTGGTCATGGCCGGGCTGTTCTTCTTCCTGAACGCGGTTCTGCCGGGACGCCGCGCCCGCCACGTCCTGCTGGACCGCCGCGCCGCCGTCGTCGTGGACGACGAAGTGATCGCTTCCGCGCTGGCGCGGCGGGCGCGGCTGGCCGCCAACGTGAGCCCGGAACAGGTGATGGTGACGGTTTCCCGGCAGCAGGTCGAGGTCAACGTCCGTCCCACCTCCGGCGTGCCGTTGAGCCGGAATGCCGTCCTCACAGCCGTCCAGGATGAGCTCCAGGAGATGGGATTGACCCCCGCTCCGGAGGCCCGCATCAATGTCGCCTCGGCGGGGGTGGTCGGCGCATGAACGGCACCCCCAGAACCCTTAACCGGGTCCTGATCGGCGTCCTGGGCTTCAAGCTGCTCGCCATCGGAGTACTGCTCATCCTGCTGGCGGCCGTGCCGGCGGTCGCGGCATGGTGGCAGGGCTGGGCTGCCGGCGTCTGGAGCATCTGGCGGGACCTCTTCGAGCGCACGCGCTTCCCGGGCCGCGCGGAGAGCTGGCTCTGGATCGTGGTCGTCCTGATGCTGCTCCTTTTGATTGGTGCCATGGTGGCCTGGGTTGCCCAGCAGGGCAAGGGTCGGGCCAACACTCTTCTGTCCGAAGAGGATCCCGGCGAGGTGCCTGGAAACGTCAGGGTCGGCAGCGGAGTGGCCGAGCAGGCACTTCGGGCCGCGCTGGCAGACCGTCCGGACCTGACCGGCACGACCGTCGCCACCTACGACTTCCGTGGCGAACCGGCCCTGAGAATCAGGATCCAGCCCCGTCATGGTGTGGCCCCGCACCGGCTCGCGGCCGAGGTCTCCGCCCTCGTGGAGGCACTCGACGTCGCGCTTGGAAAACGCACCCTGGTGCTCATTCATATCGCCTCGGGTGCCCGGTCTAGGTTTGGCCGGGCCGAACGGGTCCGCTGACCGGGGTGAGCTTTCGGCAGCATTTTTTGCCTGGCCCGCTGGAGGCGCCCCGTGGCCGGATTTTGTTGAATCGGCGCGGGCTGGCACACAGAAAAGGCCTCGGCACACGGGTCTCCTTTCCGTAAAGGTTCTGTGTAAACGCTTGCATTCCTCGCCGGGTGTTGATTATCGTGATGGGCACCACACGAACGCCCGCCGATTTTTGTCCGGTACTCAGCGAGGAGCCCCCAGCATGAAAACACCGAAGTTCTTACTTCCCGTAGCCGCAGCAGGCGTGCTAGCCCTGACTCTCTCCGCCTGTGGCGGCGGAGGAGGAGGCGGCACGACCGCCGGCACGGACGCCGAGCAGGGCCTCGACGGCCGCGGCCCCATCACGTACGTCCAGGGCAAGGACAACAGCAATGTGGTCCGTCCCCTGATCGAGAAGTGGAATGCGGCGCACCCGAACGAGAAGGTCACGTTCAAGGAACAGACCGACCAGGCCGACCAGCAGCACGATGACCTCGTCCAGAACTACCAGGCCAAAAACGCCAACTACGACGTCGCGAGTGTCGACGTCGTGTGGACGGCAGAGTTCGCTGCCAAGGGCTGGCTGCAGCCGCTCAAGGACAAGATGGCAGTAGACACGGCGGGCATGCTGAAGCCCACCATTGAAGCCGGATCCTACAAGGGGACGCTCTACGCGGCTCCGGTGTCGTCCGACGGCGGCATTCTTTACTACCGCAAGGACCTCGTCCCCACGGCGCCCAAGACCTGGGACGAGATGATGGGCATGTGCTCCATCGCTGAAGAGAACGGCATCGGCTGCTTCGCCGGCCAGTACGCCAAGTACGAGGGCCTCACCGTCAACGCCTCGGAGGCGATCAACTCAGCCGGCGGTTCCGTGCTGGACGCGGACGGCAAGCCGAGCCTGAACACCCCCGAGGCAAAGGAAGGCCTCGAAAACCTCGCCACGGCCTACGCCGACGGCAACATCCCGAAAGAAGGCATCACCTTCCAGGAGGAACAGGGCCGCCAGGCCTTCCAGAACGGCAAGCTCCTGTTCCACCGCAACTGGCCGTACGTCTACAACCTGGCCGCCACGGAAGGTTCGTCCAAGGTCAAGGACGTCCTCGGAATGACGGCACTCCCCGGCAAAGATGGCCCCGGCGCATCGACTCTGGGCGGACACAGCGCGGCCATCAGCGTCTACTCCAAGAACAAGGCCACTGCCCTGGACTTCGTAAAGTTCCTCGTCAACGAAGAAAACCAGAAGTTCTTCGCCACCCAGGGCTCACTGGCCCCGGTCCTCGAGGCCCTGTATGACGACCAGGAACTCGTAGCCAAGCTGCCGTACCTCCCGGTGCTGAAGACCTCCATAGAGAACGCCGTGCCGCGTCCTGTCACCCCGTTCTACCCGGCTGTCACCAAGGCCATCCAGGAAAATGCCTACTCAGCCATCAAGGGCGAGAAGACCGTGGACGCGGCTTTGTCCGATATGCAGAAGTCCATCGAGTCCGCTAGCGCGGGACAGTAGCCTAGCCATGGCAACGGAATTGGGCCCGACGCCGGTCAAGGAACCGGCGTCGGGCGGTACCCCGGTCCACCACGCACCCAAGGGCGTGGGTGAGGACAACGCGATTGCGAGCCAGGGCAAGTGGGCCTCGTGGCTCCTGGCGCCAACCATCGTCGCGCTGGCCATTGTGATCGTCTACCCGATCATCAGCGCCATCGTGATGTCATTCCAGAAGGATGCCGGCCTTGACCCCGTCACGGGGCTTTTCACCGCCGGCGGCCCGGCCGGATTCTCAAATTACATCAACTGGATTTTCCAGCAGTGCGCCGCCCCGGGCGGCGGAACCGTGGCGTGCCCGCCAGGGACCCTCGGTGCGCAGTTCTGGTCGGCCACCGGTACAACCTTCTACTTCACCATCATCACGGTGACGCTGGAGACGATCCTTGGCTTCTGGATGGCGATCATCATGGCGCGGACCTTCCGGGGCCGCAGCCTGGTCCGCGCAGCCGTCCTCGTGCCGTGGGCCATTCCCACCGCCGTCACGGCCCAGCTGTGGCTGTTCATCTTTGCCTTTGAGGGCATCGGCAACAAACTGTTCAACACCACCATCCTGTGGACGGGCAGCGAAATCCCGGCCCGGTGGGCCGTCATTATCGCGGACACCTGGAAAACGACGCCGTTCATGGCGCTGCTGATCCTGGCAGGGCTGCAGATGATACCCGCCGATGTCTACGAAGCGGCCAAGGTCGACGGCGCCTCTGCGTGGCAGCGGTTCCGGATGATCACCCTGCCGCTGGTGAAACCGGCGCTGATGGTCGCGATCCTCTTCCGGACCCTGGACGCCCTGCGGATGTTCGACCTCCCGTACATCCTGACGGAGGGCGCCAACAACACCACCACGCTCTCCATTCTGGTGGTCAACCAAATCAGGCAAGGCTTCAACTCCGCTGCCGCTTTGTCCACCATTACGTTCATCATCATCTTCATGGTGGCCTTCATCTTCGTCCGCTTCCTTGGAGCCAACGTCGTGGAGCAGCAGACCGGTACAGGCAAGGGGAAGAAATGACCGCCGCGACCGAACTCAGGGCCCGGCAGGACCGAGGCCGCAAAGTAGCCCAGAACCGCGAGAAGTGGGCGAGCGTCCGCACCTATATCAGTGCGGCCATCATCCTGATCTGGTGCCTCGCGCCGGCGTACTGGATGGTGGTGACGGCGTTCCGCGATGTCGGCTTCACGTACGACACCTCGCTCCTGCCCACTCACGTGACACTCGACAACTTCGCCACTGCCTTTGATACCTCGTTCGGTAACAGGTTCGGCCAGGCGCTGCTGAACAGTGTGTTCATCGGCGTGACGGTGACCCTGATCTCGCTGGTACTCGGCGTTTTCGCAGCCTATGCCCTGGCCCGGCTGAACTTCCGGTTCAAGTACCTTGTGCTGGGCTTCATCCTGGGGGCGTCCATGTTCCCCGGAGTCGCGCTGATCACCCCGCTGTTCCAGCTGTTCACCAATATCGGGTGGATCGGCACCTACCAGGCGCTGATCATTCCGAACATCTCCTTCGTCCTCCCGTTGACGGTCTACACCATGACGTCATTCTTCCGGGAAATGCCGTGGGAGCTCGAGGAAGCCGCCCGCGTGGACGGTTGCACCCAGGGGCAGGCGTTCCGCCGTGTGATCATGCCGCTGGCGGCACCGGCCATCTTCACGACGGCGATCCTGGCGTTCATCTCCTCATGGAACGAATTCCTGATTGCCAGCCAGCTCTCCAACGATGCGACCCAGCCGGTGACGGTGGCCATTGCCAACTTCGCGGGGGCCCAGCCGCAGCAGATTCCCTACACCGCCATCATGGCCGCCGGAACGATCGTCACAATTCCGCTGGTCATTCTGGTGCTGGTCTTCCAGCGTAAGATCGTTGCGGGCCTCACCGCCGGCGCTGTGAAGTGACGGCCTGGCAATGAACACCAAATCGAGCCACGGCCTGGTGCGCAACGAACACCGGCGCGTCCGCTCCGCGGAAGATTTCGATATCATCATCGGTCTCCTCGGGTTCTGGGCACTTGTGCTGCTGGTGATCACCGTCTGGATGGAGGTCACCGCCCAGCCCGCTCTTGGCTGGGCCCTGGGCCTGCTGGTCATGGTGCTGGCCCTGTACGGATTGATCCGGCTGCGCCGGCGCCTGCCGGAAAGAACGGCAACCCGGCGCAGGTGAACGCGGGGTCACCTAGCGCCCGTCCCGAGGGGCTTTATGGGCGGCAAGTGACCCCGCGTTGCTTGGAGGGCATTTGTTGCCGCTGGGGAGGCAGGCTAATGGAGTACTTCGGAGGGCGCGGGTTGCCTCAGGAGCCAGTCGACAAGGGGACACGGTGGCAAGGACAGCAGACAGGGCGCAACGCGGAGGCCACTCCGGTGTCAGCATCGAAGATGTGGCCGCCGCCGCCGGAGTGTCCACCGCCACCGTGTCCCGCGCGGTCCGCGGCCTGCCCAGGGTTTCGCCGGCTACCCGGCAGAAAATCCTGGGCATCGCCGCAGACCTGGGCTACGTCGCCTCCTCCTCGGCGTCCGGGCTGGCCACCGGGCGCACCAAGACCATCGGCGTGCTGGCCCCCTTCGTCAGCCGCTGGTTCTTCTCCAAGGCCATCGAGGGCGCCGACCGGGAGTTGCACGCCCGCCAGTACAACCTCTCGCTCTTCAACCTGGGCGGCCACGGCAGCAACCGTGAGCGGCTCTTCAGCAAGACCATGGTCTACAAACAGATCGACGCGCTGCTGGTGCTGTGTATGGCACTGACGCACGAGGAAATCGAACACCTGCAGAAGATCGACATCCCGCTGGTCGTCGTCGGCGGCCACGTCGAGGAGTGCCCCTACGTCGGGATCGACGACTACGCCGCCGCCGCCACAGCGGTGCGGCACCTGATCGACCTCGGGCACACGGAGATCGCCCTGCTGCACGGCGACGACGACACCGACATCAACTTCGACGTCCCCCGGGTCAGGATCCAGGCCTTCCAGGACGTTATGGCCGAAGCAGGCCTGAACGTCCGGGAGGAATGGGACGAATGGGGGGACTTCACGGTCCGCAGCGGCCAGGACGCCTTCCACCGGCTCTGGGACACGCCCGGACCGAAGCCGACGGCAATCTTCTGCGCCTCGGATGAGATGGCCATGGGGGTCATTTTCGAGGCCACGCGGGCCGGAGTGAAAGTCCCGGAGGACCTCTCCGTCATCGGGATCGACGACCACGACTTCTCCGAGGCCATGGGCCTCACCACGGTCAGGCAGCGCCCGGACGAGCAGGCCGAACTGGGCACGAAAATGCTGCTGGACGAACTCGACGGGATCGTCGGGTCAGTGCGCTCCACGGTGGCCCCGCACCAGCTGGTTGTCCGTAGCACGACGGCGCCGCCCGCGGGGGCGGAGGCGGCGGCCCGGAAAGGCGCGCCGGGGACTCTCACCCCTCAGGCCGGCCGCCCGTAGCACCGGGCCCCCTGTATAGCACCGGATAGCACCGGCCCTCGTATTGCACCGGATAGCACCGGCCGCCGGATAGCACCGGCCGCCGGATAGCACCGGCCGCCGCCGGGGTCACATCAGGACGCTCGGGCCAGCTGCCGGATCGGGATCCAGCGGGATGCCAGCCGGCGGTAGGCCGCGGCGGCCCCCGTCATGTCCCCTTCGGCCAGGCACTCAATGCCCAGCCGGACGTCCATGGGCGAGTCATCCGGGTAGACCTTGTCCGCCACGGCGCCGTAGTCCAGTTCCACCATGGACTCCGGGTGGAAGAGCTCCAGCCATTCGGTGAGCTGGGTCAGATCCTCGAGCATGTCCAGATCCGGGGCAGCCATGGCCAGATGGGCCACGGCGTAGCGGACCCGTTCCAGGGACTCGCCGATGGTGGTGCGGATGCGCACGGTGACGATCCTCCCCTCGGATTCCACCACGTCCGTGGGGTCCGATTCCTTGAACAGGCAGAACCAGCTGAAGGGGATGCCCCAGGTGGACGCCCGGGTGTGCACGCGGCCCAGCCCGGAGTGCGACCGTACCTCGTCGATGCGCTCCTGGTGCCGGTCGCGCTGCTCCTCCGGGATGAGCAGCTGGGCCAGTGGCCCGTGGATGCCCTCCATCAGGGCGTTAGCCGCCAGCCCGGCCCGGAGCACCAGCTGGCTGGGGCAGTACAACAGCCGCTCCGGCGCCCCGGTGTCCGGCGGCGCGGCGGCGGGACTCCCGGAGTCGGCCGGAGGCGAAGCCGGGGCAGTGCCTCCGGTCCGCGGTACCGCAATGCTCCTGACCAGGTCCGTTGCGCCGGTCGGAAACGGGTCCCCGCCCGGGCGGGTGATGCGGCCGAGGGAAGCCAGCAGTTCGGCGTTTTCCACGGCCGCCCGGGAAACGCTGCGCCCCCCCGCGGCGCGCAGGGGACCCTGCTGGTCCTCCGGGAACGCCTCCAGGGGTTCGTACACCCGCAACGCGGAGGAGAACGGCAGCCCGGCCTGGCCGCGATAGAGGTTTCCTGTCATAGGACCACGTTGCTTCCCTGGGCTGTGCGCATCAGTCACTCAGCTCCACGATCACGGGGGCGTGGTCCGAGGCACCCTTGCCCTTGCGTTCCTCGCGGTCGATGGCGGCGCCGGTGACCCGGGCGGCCAGGGCGGGGGAGGCCAGGACGAAATCGATCCGCATGCCTTCCTTTTTCGGGAAGCGCAGCTGGGTGTAGTCCCAGTAGGTGTAGACGCCGGGACCGGGGGTGTGCGGGCGGACAACGTCCTGGAATCCGGCGTTCTCAAAGGCGTGGAAGGCTGCGCGTTCCGGTTCACTCACGTGGGTGAGGCTCTCAGCGCGGAAGTAGTCGATGTCCCAGACGTCCTCGTCCTGCGGGGCAATGTTCCAGTCCCCCATGAGGGCAACCTGCGCTCCGGGGTCCTCCCGCAGCCAGCCCTCGGCATGGGTCCGCAGGGCATCCAGCCAGCTGAGCTTGTAAGGCATATGTTCATCGTCGAGGGCCCGGCCGTTGGGAACGTAGAGGCTCCAGACCCTGATCCCGCCGCAAGTGGCGCCGATGGCGCGGGCCTCCTGCACGGCGTCCTTGCCGTTTTTGCCGAAGACGGGCTGGTCCAGGAAGGTGCGTTCGACGTCGTCGATCCCCACCCGGGAGGCGATCGCCACGCCGTTCCATTGGCTCAAGCCGAAGTGCGCCACCTCGTAGCCCAAGTTCTCGAACAGCTCCCAGGGGAAGTTGTCGTCCTTGCACTTGGTTTCCTGGATGGCCAGGACGTCACAGTCGGTGCGCTGAAGCCAAGCTTCAACACGGTCGGCACGGGCGCGGAGCGAGTTCACATTCCAGGTAGCTATCTTCACAATCCCTAACTTACCGAACTTGGCTGCCGCACGAAGCGGCGGTCCGTTCACGCCCCTCTGGAATTTAGTAGGAAGTCCGAGTATATTCGGGAGCAGAAGATGTCGTGGGTCACACGGCCCGGCCGTCACTTCGGCAATCACACGGTGCAAAGGAGCATTCCATCATGGTTCGCGAACTATCCCATTACATTGACGGACAGCATGTTGAAGGCACCTCGGGGCGCTTCAGCGATGTCTACGACCCGTGCACCGGCGAGGTCCAGGCCAGGGTGCCGCTGGCCAGTACCGAGGAAGTCCGCAACGTGGTCTCCAACGCGGAGAAGGGCCAGCTCGAATGGGCGGCCATGAACCCGCAGCGCCGCGGCCGGATCCTGCTCAAGTTCGTCGATCTGGTCAACCAGAACCTGGACGAACTCGCCACCCTGCTGTCCTCGGAGCACGGCAAGACCTTCCTCGACGCGAAGGGTGACATCCAGCGCGGCATCGAGGTCGTGGAATTCGCTGCAGGCGCCCCGCACCTGCTCAAGGGCGAGTTCTCGGACAACGCCGGAACCGGCATCGACGTGCACTCGCTGCGCCAGCCGCTCGGCGTCGTCGCCGGGATCACGCCCTTCAACTTCCCGGCCATGATCCCGCTCTGGAAGTCCGGTCCGGCGCTTGCCGCGGGCAACTCCTTCATTCTCAAGCCGTCCGAACGGGATCCCTCCGTGCCGCTGCGCCTTGCGGAACTTTTCACCGAGGCCGGCCTGCCCGCCGGCGTCTTCAACGTCGTCAATGGCGACAAGGAAGCGGTCGATGCGCTGCTGGAGGACCCCCGGGTCCAGGCCATCGGCTTCGTCGGCTCCACGCCGATCGCGCAGTACATCTACGCCACCGCCGCCGCGAACGGCAAGCGCGCCCAGTGCTTCGGCGGGGCCAAGAACCACATGGTGATCATGCCGGATGCGGACCTGGACATGGCCGCGGACGCCCTGATGGGTGCCGGCTTCGGCTCCGCCGGCGAACGCTGCATGGCGATCTCGGTGGCCGTGCCGGTCGGCAAGGCCACCGGCGACGCGCTCGTCGCCAAGCTGGAGGAGCGGATCGCGGACCTCAAGGTCGGCCACAGCCTCGCCAAGGACTCGGACTTCGGCCCGGTCGTGGCGGCCTCCGCCAAGGAACGGATCGAAGGCTACATCCAGGCCGGCGTCGACGAGGGCGCCACCCTGCTCACCGACGGCCGCGGCCTCAAGGTCGAGGGCTACGAGGGCGGCTTCTGGGTCGGCCCCACCCTCTTCGACAACGTCACGAAGGACATGACTATCTACAAGGAAGAGATCTTCGGCCCGGTGCTGAGTGTGCTCCGCGCCGAGGACTACGACGAGGCCCTGCGCCTGTGCAGCGAGCACGAGTTCGGCAACGGCGTGGCCATCTACACTCGCGACGGCGACTCCGCCCGCGACTTCGCCAGCCGGGTCCAGGTGGGCATGGTGGGCATCAACGTCCCCATCCCGGTGCCGATCGCCTACTACACCTTCGGCGGCTGGAAGGCCTCTGGCTTCGGCGACCTCAACCAGCACGGCGCGGACGCCTTCCGCTTCTACACCAAGACCAAGACGGTCACCACCCGCTGGCCCTCCGGCATCCGCGCCGGTGCCAGCTTCGTGATGCCGGAAGGCAGCTGATGGCGGGGAAGCATTCCTCCGACGCCACGCCGGCGGAGGTGCTGTTCGAACGCCGCGGCGGCCTCGGTGTGGTCACGCTCAACCGGCCCCAGGCCGTCAACGCGCTCACCGCGGGCATGGCATCGGCCATGCTGGTCCAGCTCACCCTCTGGGCAGATGACGATGCCGTCGCGGCGGTGCTGGTCCACGGCGCCGGCGACCGGGGGCTGTGCGCCGGCGGCGACATCGTGGCCATTTACCGGGACATGCTCGATGGCGGGGACGCAACGGCCGACTTCTGGGCCGAGGAATACCGGATGAACGCGCTCATCTCGGGCTACCCGAAGCCGTACGTGGCGTTCATGGACGGTCTGGTCCTCGGCGGCGGCGTGGGGATCTCCGCGCACGGCTCGGTCCGGATCGTCACCGAACGCACCCGGATGGGCATGCCGGAGACCACCATCGGGTTTGTGCCCGACGTCGGCGGCACCCTGCTGCTCTCCCGCTCACCGGGGGAATCGGGCACCCATGCGGCTCTCACCGGCGCGCACCTGAGCGGCGCCGACGCCCTGTTCCTGGGGCTCGCGGACCACTTCGTCCCGTCCGCGAAGCTCGCGGAACTTGCCGAGGCACTGGAGAGCGAGGCGGCGGACGACGCCGTCGCGCGCTTCGCCGAGGAGGCCCCGCCCTCCGTCCTCGCAGCGCAGCAGGAATGGATTGATGCCTGCTATTCAAGCGACGACGCCGGGGAGATCGTGCGCCGGCTGCGGGCAGTGGGCGGGGAAGCCTCCGACGCCGCCGACACCATCGAGGCCAAGGCGCCGACCGCCGTGAAAGTGGCGCTGGAATCCCTGCGCCGGGTCAGGGGCCGGGGCCTCGAGGAAGCCCTGAAACAGGAGTACCGGGTGGGGCTGCGGTTCCTCTCCGGGCCGGACTTCCGCGAAGGCATCCGCGCCCAGGTCGTGGACAAGGACCGAAACCCGCACTGGAAGCCCGCCACGCTGGCGGAGGTCAGCCGCGGCGACGTCGAATCCTATTTTGCGCCGCTGGGCGACCGTGAACTGATGCTTTTGAAGGAGCACGACAATGTCTGAACCATCGACGGCTGAACCGGTCCAGGCCGGGAAGCACGCCGGCCCGGTCGCCTTCCTCGGCCTGGGCCACATGGGCGGACCGATGGCCATCAACCTGGTCAAGGCCGGCTACACCGTGACCGGCTTCGACCTGATGCCGGCCGCGCTGGAAACTGCCCGGGCGCACGGCATCGCCACCACGGACACCGCCGCCGAGGCCGTGGCCGGCGCCGCCGTCGTCCTCACCATGCTGCCCAGCGGCAAACACCTGCTGGACGCCTACCGCGGCACCCCGGGCCAGCCGGGCCAGCCGGGCCTGCTCGCCACCGCAGCCCCTGGCACCCTGTTCCTGGACTGCTCCACGATCAACGTGGATGAGGCTCGGGAAGCGGCCGAACTCGCCGTGGCGGCCGGGCACCGGGCCGTGGACGCCCCGGTTTCCGGCGGCGTCGTGGGCGCCGAAGCGGGCACCCTGACGTTTATGGTGGGGGCGCTTTCGGAGGACTTCGGGGCGGTCAAACCGATGCTCGAGGTGATGGGCAAGCGGGTGGTCCACTGCGGGGAACATGGTGCCGGACAGGCCGCGAAGATCTGCAACAACATGATCCTCGGCGTCTCGATGATCGCGGTCAGCGAGGCCTTTGTGCTGGGCGAGAAGCTGGGCCTGACCCACCAGGCACTGTTCGACGTCGCCTCCGCGGCCTCGGGCCAGTGCTGGGCGCTGACCACCAACTGCCCCGTGCCGGGACCGGTGCCCACGAGCCCCGCCAACCGCGACTACCAGCCCGGCTTCGCCGGAGCCCTGATGGCGAAGGACCTCAAGCTGGCGCTCAACGCGCTCCAAAGCACCGGCGTTGCCGCACGGTTGGGTCCGCTCGCGTCCGAAATCTACGATAGCTTTGCCGCGGAAGGCGGGGCGGGCCGGGATTTCTCCGGCATCATCACCGACATCCGCGACAAATCCGAACACTAGCCGGTTCTGATCACCGGGAAGCCGGACACCTAATATTTCTGAACAGCTGAGGGGACAGGCATGACGGAGCAGTACACAAACATTCTGGTGGAGCGCCGTGGCCGGGTGGGGCTCGTGACGCTCAACCGGCCCGAGGCGCTGAACGCCCTCAACAAGGTCACGATGGACGAACTCGTGGCCGCCGTATCGGCCATGGATGCCGACTCCGAGGTGGGGGCGGTCGTGCTGACCGGCTCTGCGAAGGCCTTCGCAGCCGGGGCGGACATCAAGGAAATGCAGTCCAAGGGCTACATGGACATGTATGCGGCGGACTGGTTCCGCGGCTGGGAGGACTTCACCCGGCTGCGCATCCCGGTGGTCGCGGCCGTCTCCGGGTTCGCCCTGGGCGGCGGCTGTGAGCTCGCGATGATGTGCGATTTCATCATTGCCGGGGACAATGCCAAGTTCGGCCAGCCGGAAATCAACCTGGGCGTACTGCCGGGCATGGGCGGCTCGCAGCGCCTGACCCGGGCAGTGGGCAAATCCAAGGCGATGGACATGATCCTGACCGGGCGCTTCATGGACGCCGAGGAAGCCGAACGCGCCGGCCTCGTGTCCCGTGTCGTGCCGGCCGCGGACGTGGTGGACGAGGCCCTGAAAGCCGCCGCTGTGATTGCTTCCAAGTCCAAGCCGGTGGCGATGGTGGCCAAGGAAGCCGTCAACACCGCGTTCGAGACCGGCCTGGCCCAGGGTGTGCTTTTTGAACGGCGGGTGTTCCACTCGCTGTTCGCCACCGAGGACCAGAAGGAAGGCATGGCAGCCTTCGCCGAGAAGCGCCAGCCGGACTTCACGCACCGCTAGACGGGGACCTTCCTGCGACGCGGACCTTCCTGCGACGCGGCAAGAGTTCCATGACGCGCCAAAGCCCTGACGCTGCCGTATTCCGGTAGCGCCAGGGCTTTGCCGCGTCGCCGGGCGGGACCCGCCGCGCCGGGCCGGACCCGCCGCGCCGGGCCGGACCCGCGTCGCCGGGCGGGACCCGCGTCGCCGGGCCTGCCCGGCCCCGTCAGGACATCAGGCCGCGCTGATGCCGAACAGGCCGATGATGAGGGCCATCACCGTGAGGGTTACGAGTTCGTGAGCGCAGTTCAGTACCGTCAGTCCGGTCGGGCGGCCCTCGAAGGCATCGTGGGTGATGAAGCGCGCCGCCGTGAACCCTGCCCACAGGATTAGGGCCGTGACCAGGGTGTTGACGAGGAAATTCCCGCCGTAGAAGTGCTGGGAGATGGCGGCGGACCCGGCCAGCACCCAGGCGCTGACGAAGCTGACCACCAGGGTGACCAGGATCGGTTTGACGGCGTCCTTCGCATCCCCGCTGGGGGTGACCTTGGCAGTGCGCATCCAGTAGTTGCCGAACACCTTCGGCGTGTACCAGACGGATCCGACCACCATGCTGGACAAGGCGGCCAGCAGGACCGCCCAGATGTTGATCTCCGGGATCATTGCGCTCCTCAGGTTCAGGGTTGCTTTCTCCTCGAAGTCTAGAAGACCGCCCGGGCGGTCCCGCGTTTTAGGAACTACCTCTTTTGGGAGGTAGTTGGATGTCCAAGCTTTTCGCTATGGTGAGCTGAGTCACAAAGCCGCGCATCGAGGCGGACATCAAAGGAGATTGCCATGACTTCAGTTTCACCGACTTCGCCGGCCGGGCTGCAAGCGCCGCCCAGCAAGAAGACGCTGCGCAAGGTTGCCTTCGCCAGCGCCGCCGGAACCACCATCGAGTTCTACGACTTCTTCATCTACGGCACCGCCGCCGCCCTGGTCTTCCCGGTCGTGTTCTTCCCGGCGTTGGGTCCCGCGGCCGGCACCATCGCCTCCTTCGGCACGTTTGCCGTCGCTTTCTTCGCCCGTCCCGTAGGCGCGATCATCTTCGGCCATTACGGAGACCGGATTGGCCGGAAGAAAACCCTCATCACCACGCTGCTCATGATGGGCATCGCCACCGTGATGATCGGACTCATTCCGGACGCCAGCCAAATTGGTGTGGCCGCGCCCATCCTGCTGGTGGTGCTCCGCTTCGTGCAGGGCCTCGCCGTGGGCGGCGAATGGGCCGGCGCCACGCTCCTCGTGGCCGAATATGCTCCCGTGGGAAAGCGCGGGCTGTTCGGCTCCTTCCCGCAACTCGGCCCGTCAGTTGCCTTCGCCCTGGCCAGCGGCACGTTCCTCCTCACCAACCTGACGCTGGGGGACAAGTCCGAGGCCTTCATCACAATTGGCTGGCGGGTTCCGTTCATCCTCAGCGCAGTGCTCGTCCTCGTGGGTCTGTGGGTGCGGCTGAGTATCGAGGAAACCCCGGTCTTCAAGAATGCCGCCAAGGTTACCCATACCAGCACCAAGCTGCCCATCCTCGAATCCGTCAAGCGCCAGCCGCGCGAAATCCTTCTCGCCGGCGGCTCCCTGACGCTCCTGTTCGCTTTCTTCTACATTGGCACCGCCTACCTCACCAGCTTTGCCACGAGCCCCACCGGTATGGGACTGAGCAGGGTGGAAGTGCTGAGCACGGGCATGGTTTCCTCGCTGTTTGTCGCCGCCGCCACCCTGGCCTCCGGCGTCCTCTCGGACCGCTTCGGCCGCAAGAAGGTCATCGCCACCTCGTGCATTCTCGCTGTGCCGTGGTCGCTCATGCTGTTCCCGATCCTGAGCGCTAACACCGTCTTCGCCTTTGGTCTCGGCCTCACCGTCACCCTGGTGATCTTCGCCATCGCCTACGGCCCTGCCGGGGCACTGCTGCCGGAGCTCTTCGAAACCCGCTACCGCTACACCGGCGCCGGCATGGGCTACAACCTGGCCGGCGTCGTCGGCGGAGGCATTGTCCCCCTCGTGGCGGCACAGCTCGCCGTGACGTCCGGAGCGTGGTCCATCGGGATCCTGCTCGCCGGGATTGGCGTGTTCAGTGTGCTCTGCACCCTGGCCCTGCCCAACCGCGAAAAGCAAGCGCTGGAAGACGGCGGTCCGCACACCTCCGCGAAGCACGTGGACGACGCAGCATTTATCGAGCCCGTCGCAGGTCCCTAGGGATCTGAACCGGGGCACTCAAGAACTGCGGGGTCCGGGCTTTGGGGATCCGGCAGTGGTGGCGGGGCTGTCGGTGAAAACCGGTGGCCCCGCCCTACGGGATGAGCCCCAGCCGGCGGGCCGCGGAGACGGCCTCAAGCCGGTTGTGCGCGGACAATTTGGACATCGCGTTCTGCAGGTAGCTCTTGACCGTCACCGCTTTCAAGCCGAGGCGTTCAGCGGTTTCCTGGTACGAACAGCCCAGCGCCACCTGCGCCAGCACATCGAGCTCACGGCGGGCCAGCCTGGCCGTCGGATGGATGCCGACGGCGGACGGCGGCGCCAGATGGCTGCCGATGATGTCCAGCTGCCGCGCCAGGTCAGGATCGGACACTGTGCCGGCCAGGGACCGCAGCTCGGCGTGGGCTTCCCGGACGTGCTCGAGCCAGCTGCGGTCCTGGACGAGGGCGGGCGCGGCCCTTGCGGTATCGATGATGGAGACCCGGCGGTCTACCTCGTCCCGGATCCGCAGTTCGGCGGCGATTTCAGCTGCCGCCTCCATCGCCTCGAACACAGCGTTTTCGCCCAGCGGCGCGCTGTCCCTGCTGGCGATGTACAGCACCGCCCGCGACTGGCCATGGACCACCACGGGCACGGCCGCCATTGAGGTCAGGCGTTCCCGCCGGACGGCGAGGTCGTATTCATGGGTAATTCCCTCGGAGGCGATGTAGTCCTCGACGAGGTAAGGCCGCCGCTGGGTGAAGACACGGCCGCCGAGCCCCGTGCCGGGGACGACGACGAGCTGTTGCAGGCTGGACGTGGCGGTGCCCAGGAAATCCGTCAGCTGCAGCAGCTCGCCGCTGGCGAGTCCGGCGAAGAGCACGGCGGGCCTGAACCTGCCGGAAAGCAGGCGCAGGGAGGCGCGGAGCAGCTCCCGGTCATCGGGGCGGGAATAGGCGTTCGGCTGCATGAGTCGTCTCCTGGTGCCGCGGAACCCGTCACTGCGGTGTGACGGGACGTCAGTTCTGTTGGGGCCTTCCGGCCGGGGTTATTCGCTGAAATCGCCGGCGTTGCGGCGGAAGGTGCCCAGGATCCGGATCAGCTGGTCGACATCCTGCTCCGCGAAGCCGGACTGGGCGAATACGTCGGAGTTCAGTGCCGCCGTCGCCCTTTTAGCCAGCGTACGCCCTTCCTGGGTGAGTTCAATGAGGGTGGTGCGTCCGTCCGTGGGGTGCGGCGAGCGGTTCACCAGCCCGGCGCCCTGCAGCCGGTCGACGGCGTTGGTCACCGAGGTGGGGTGGACCTGCAGCAGCGCGCTCGCCTTGTTCATGGGCAGCGCGCCGCTGCGGGCGAAGCTCAGCAGGGCGAGCAGCTCGTAACGGGCAAACGTCAGCCCGAACGGCTTCAAGACGCCCTCGATCCGGGCGAGCAGGATCTGCTGGGTCCGCATGATGGCGGTGATGGCCGCCATCGGTGCGGCGACGTCGGACCAGCCGTGCCGTGCCCAGTTCAGCCGGGCATCGGCGATCGGATCACGCGGCAGCGGCGTTGCCACGGCACCCCCAGCTTCTCATCCTGCATCTCATGGGATTCAGCCTAGCTTCCGGCGGGGCTTTTCAAGCCGGGGAAGTCGGCTTCGGAGTACTCGGTGCCGAGGCCGGCCGGGACCGTCCCGCCGCCGTGGCGGATTTCTTCGCTGTGCCGCAACTCCACGCGCCGGATCTTGCCTGAGATGGTCTTGGGCAGTTCGGCGAATTCCAGCCGGCGGATCCGCTTGAACGGGGCCAGATGGTCGCGGCAGTAACGCAGGATGTCCTCGGCAAGTTCCGGGCCTGCCTCGTGCCCGGCCGCCAGGACTACAAACGCTTTGGGCACCGAGAGCTTGAGCGGGTCGGGGGAAGGGACGACGGCGGCCTCGGCCACCGCCGGATGTTCGATCAGCACGCTTTCCAGCTCGAACGGGGAGAGCCGGTAATCGGAGGACTTGAAGACGTCGTCGCCGCGGCCGACGTAGGTGATGATGCCGCGCTCGTCCCGGCTCGCCATGTCGCCGGTGTGGTAGTAGCCGTCACGGAACGCCTCCGCCGTCTTTTCGGGATCGCCGTAGTACGCCTTCATCAGCCCGACGGGGCGGGGGTCGAGGCGCAGGCAGAGCTCGCCGTCGTCGCCCTCGTCACCCGTCGCCGGGTCCACGAGCACGACGTCGTAGCCGGGCAACGGCTTGCCCATGGCGCCGATCTTGATCGGCTGGCCGGGGGTGTTGGCGATCTGCACCGTGGATTCGGTCTGGCCGAAGCCGTCGCGGATGGTCTGTCCCCAGGCGCGCTGGACCTGGTCGATTACCTCGGCGTTGAGCGGTTCGCCTGCGGAGACCACCTTGGTGGGCGGGTTCTTGAGCAGTGTCAGGTCGGCCTGGATGAGCATGCGCCAGACCGTGGGAGGGGCGCAGAAGCTCGTCACCGATTCGCGGTCCATCTGCTCCATGAGTGCCTTGGCATCGAAGCGCTCGTAGTTGTAGACGAACACGCAGGCTTCGGCGATAAAGGGCGTGAAGACGTTGGACCAGGCGTGCTTGGCCCAGCCGGGCGAGGCAACGTTGAGGTGCACATCGCCGGGCTCCATCCCGATCCAGAACATGGTGGACAGGTGGCCCACCGGGTAGGAGGTGTGCGTGTGCTCGACCAGCTTGGCCTTGGAGGTGGTGCCTGAGGTGAAGTAGAGCAGCAGGGTCTCGTCGGCCCGGGTCGGAGTGTCCGGGGTGAAGGCCTCCTCCGCGCCGGCGGACCCGGTGTACTGCAGGGCGGCCGGGTTGGCGGCGTCGCCGGCGTCGCTGGCGATTTCAACCAGGGTGTAGTCGCCCGGTACCTCGGCGAACTTGCCTATATTGGCACTCCCGACGGCGGCCCAGTTCGCGCCGCCGCGCTCCACCCGGTCCTTCAGGTCCGCCGGCCCCATCAGGGTGGTGGTGGGGATCATGACGATGCCCAGCTTGATGCCGGCAAGCATCAGTTCCCAGAGTTCCACCTGGTTGCCGAGCATGATGATCATCCGGTCGCCGCGCCGCACACCCTGGCTGCGCAGCCAGTTGGCCACCTGGGCAGAGCGTCGGGACAGGTCCGCGTAGCTGCGCCGCGTGGCCGAGCCGTCCTGCTCGACAATGACGAGGGCCGGGTTGTTCGCTTTGGCGGGATCCGCCGCGATCTGGTCGAACCAGTCGAGGGCGAAATTGAAGTGCTCAAAGCGCGGCCACTGGAATTCGCTGCGCGCCGCCTCGTAATCCTTGCGGAGGTCAAGCATGCGGTCGCGTGCTACGCGGAATTCCTCAGTGACTGTCATGGTGCACCTTTCGAAGTCTGGTGGCGCAGCCGTTTCGAGCCCGGCGCCGTTGCCCGGTGATCATGGGTTTCCTAGTGATCACCATCACTATGCAATATACTAGGACATCCAAGGGTTTGGAAGAGCCGACCCGGTTCATGACCGGATCACTACGAAGGGATACACGCCCGTGCAGCCACAAGGACGTGCCAGCGGACCGACCCTCACAGAGGAGACCACACAGCGGCAGCCCGCCGCGTCAGCCCCGGAGGGCGCGGCCGGTATGGCGGCACCGCCGTTCCCGGACGCCGACCTGATGTACATCGTCGACCTGCTTCCCCCGGAGGAGCAGTCCCGCTACCAGGAAGTCCGTGACTTCCTCCAGTCCCGGATCCGGGCGGCATCCATCGATTACTGGAACCGTGAGGATTTCCCCTTCGGGCTGGTCGCCGAGCTCGGCAAGTACGGCCTGGGCAGCCTGCAGACGGACGGGACGTCCAAGTTGTTCAAGGGCCTCATGTACGTCGAGGTGGCCCGCGCCGATGTGTCCCTCTCGGCCCTTGTGGGGATCCACAATGAGCTGATCGTCGGCATGATCGACCAGCTCGGCTCCGAGGAACAGAAGGCGCGCTGGCTGCCGGGGCTTACGGCCCTGACGCAGATCGGCGCCTTTGCCCTGACCGAGCCGGAGCACGGCTCGGACATCGCGGGCGGCCTGGCCACCACGGCACGGCTGGACGGCGGAGAGTGGGTCATCAACGGCGCCAAGCGCTGGATCGGCGCCGGCACGATTGCAGACTTCGCCCTGGTGTGGGCGCGGGACGTCGCGGACCAGCAGATCAAGGGATTCATCGTCGAGACGGACCGTCCCGGCTACACGGCCACCAAGATCGCGAACAAAATCGGGCTGCGGATCATGCAGAACGCCGATATCGCGCTCGACGAGGTCCGCATCCCGAAGTCCAACCTGCTCCCCGGGGCCACGGACTTCTCCAAGGCCAATGAGCTTCTGCGGGATTCGCGCGCCTGGGTGGGCTGGCAGGCCGCCGGCATCCAGCTGGCCGCGTTCGACGTCGCGCGGTCCTATTCGCTGGAGCGGAAGCAGTTTGGCAAGGAACTGGCGCGCTTCCAGCTGATCCAGCAGCAGCTGGCCGAGATTCTGGGCAACGCTTCCGCGTCGCTGTCGCTGATGGCGCAGCTGGCTAGGATCCAGGAGGACGGCAAGCTTGAGATGGTCCAGGCCGCGATGGCCAAGTCCACCACCACCCGGCTGGCCCGGGCGTCGGTGGCGATGGGGCGTTCGCTGATGGGCGGCAACGGGATCAGCAGCGACTACGAGATGGGCAAGCTCTTTGGTGATGCCGAGATCCTCTACACGTATGAGGGCAGTTACGAGATTAACTCACTGATCGTGGCCCGGGCCGTGACGGGCAAGTCCGCGTTCGTTTAAGGCACCGGGGTGCCGGCCGGGATGATCCTGGCCGGCACCCCGCGCTACGAGGTTCCGGGCCTAATCGATCGGAGTGACGTAGGCGCCGGAAATCCCACCGTCGACCAAAAAGGTCGAGGCGGTGATGAACGAGGCGTCATCGCTGGCCAGGAACGCCACGGCGGCAGCAAGTTCCTCGGGCTCGGCAAAGCGGCCCAGCGGCACGTGGACCAGCCTCCGGGCGGCCTTCTCCGGATCCTTCGCAAACAGCTCCTTGAGCAGCGGGGTGTTCACCGGACCGGGGCACAGGGCGTTGATCCGGATGCCCTGCCGGGCGAATTCAACGCCGAGTTCCCGGCTCATGGAAAGCACTCCGCCCTTGGATGCGCTATAGGAAATCTGGGACGTCGCCGCGCCCATAACCGCCACGAATGAGGCCGTGTTGATGATGGAGCCTTTCCCCTGTTCCTGCATGTAGGGGATGGCGTACTTGCAGCAGTAATACACCGAAGTCAGATTCACTTCCTGAACTCTGCGCCAGGCGTCGATGCCGGTGTCCAGGATGGAGCCGTCGCTGGCGGGGGAGATGCCGGCGTTGTTGAAGGCGATGTCGACGCTGCCGAAGGTTTCCTTGGTCTGGGCGTAGAGGTTGCGGACGTCTTCCTCGCTAGTGACGTCGACCTTGACGAAGAGGCCCCCAACTTCGTTCGCTGCCGCGAGTCCTGACGTGGGTTCGATGTCGGCGATGACAACGTTGGCGCCCTCCGCAGCCATCCGGCGGGCCGTGGCCAGCCCGATGCCGCTGGCGCCACCGGTGATGACTGCGCTGCGTCCGGTGAGGCGGTTGGATACTACTGTCTGCATGGGAACTCCTTTAAGCATGGCGGTGAGGGCCGTGGGATTGTTTAGGTCAGGGAAGGCGTGGAAATGAAGACGTTTTTGGTATCCGTGAAGGAATCCAGGGCGTCCGGCCCGAGCTCGCGGCCGAACCCGGACTGTTTGAAGCCACCGAAGGGCGTGGAGTACCGGACGGAGGAGTGCGAGTTGACGGAAAGGTTTCCGGCCTCAACGGCCCTGGCTACGCGGAGGGCGCGGTCCACGCTCGAGGTCCAGATGGAGCCGGAGAGCCCGTACTCGGTGTTGTTGGCGATCCGGATCGCGTCGGCCTCGTCGGTGAACGGCACTACCGCCACCACCGGACCAAAGATTTCTTCCGTGAACGACGGCGAGTCCGTGCCGGGGGTCAGAACAGTCGGCGGGAACCAGAACCCCGTCCCCGTGGGAGCCTGGCCTTGAAAAGCGATAGGTGCATTGTCCGGCACGAAGCCCGCGACTGTGCGGCGCTGCTGGGCCGAGATCAGCGGCCCCATCGAAGTTGCCGCGTCGGACGGGTCTCCCACGATGAGGGCTTTGACAGCGGGCTCAAGCAGCTCCATGAAGCGGTCATAGACGTTGCGCTGGACCAGGATGCGGGAGCGCGCGCAGCAGTCCTGGCCCGCATTGTCGAAAGCGCCGCCCGGCGCGGAGGCGGCTGCCAGTTCCAGATCGGCGTCGTCGAAGACGATATTTGCGCTTTTGCCGCCGAGCTCCAGGGTCACCCGCTTCACTTGGTCCGCGCAGCCGGCCATGATCTTCTTTCCGACGCCGGTGGAACCGGTGAAGACGACCTTCCGGACAGCGGGGTGGGTCACGAACCGTTGCCCGACAACGGAACCCTTGCCGGGCACCACCTGTAAGACGCCCTCCGGGAGGCCGGCTTCACGCGCCAGCCCAGCGAGCCGCAGCGCCGTCAGCGGGGTCATCTCGGCTGGTTTGAGCACAACGGTGTTACCCGCGGCCAGGGCCGGGGCGAAGCCCCAGGCGGCGATCGGCATGGGGAAATTCCACGGCACAATGATCCCCACAACCCCGAGGGGTTCGTGGAAGGTGATGTTTACGCCGCCGGCGACTGGGATTTGCTTGCCGAAGTGGCGTTCCGGGGCTGCCGCGTAGTAGTTGAGGACATCGCGGACATTGCCCGCTTCCCAGCGGGCGTTGCCGATGGTGTGCCCGGCATTGAGGACTTCGAGCCGGGCCAGGTTTTCAAGGTCGGCGTCCACCGCCGCAGCGAAGCGCCTTAGCAGCATCGCGCGGTCCGACGGGGCGACCGCGCGCCAGGACTCATAAGCACCGGCCGCGCGGGCGATGGCGTCGTCCACTTCGGCCAGTCCGGCCAGCGATACTGTCTCGATGACTTCTTCGGTGGAGGGATTGACGACGTCGAAGGTTGTGGCTGTCATATCGTAGACATCTCATTTCGGTTGGCGCGGTAGCTGCCGGCGGCCTCGACGAAGCCGCGGAACAGCCGCAGGTCTTCCGGATTCTGTTCCGGGTGGAATTGCACGCCCAGGACCCAGCCGGGGGCGTCTTTTGCCTCCAGGGCCTGGATGGTTCCATCCGCGGAGGACGCGGTGACCCGCAGCCCCGGCGGCACGGTGTCCATGGCCTGGTGGTGGTAGCACGGCGCCTCGGCCGCGTCGCCGAGCAACGACTGGATCAGGCTGCCCGGCGTTGTTGTGAATGCGGCGTCGCCGAAGACCCCCGGGGCCGGCTGGTAGTTGGCCGTCGTATTGATGTCCGGGAGGTGCTGGATCAGGCTGCCGTCAAGGGCCACGTTGAGGATCTGGGCCCCGCGGCAGATGGCAAACAACGGCAGTCCGCGCTCCATCGCCGCCCGGGTCAGGATGGTGTCATGCTCATCCCGAAGCGGCTGCGGCATCGTTTTCGGGTGCGCAGCAGCACCGTAGCGGGAGGGATCCACATCGGGTCCGCCCACGATGATCAGACCGTCCATCAGGTCCAGTACAGTTTCGTCCGTGCCCAGCGGCGGTAGCAGGATCGGCGTGCCGCCCGCTGCGACCACGGCCTCGACGTAGGTTCCGGGGACAATGGCGGCCTTGGCGTTCCAAACTCCCCAGGCCGCATCCTGGTAGTAGCTGGTCAGGGCGATCCGTGGCCGGTAAGCCTCAGAGTCGTTCGAAGCCACGAATGCGCTCCCAGTCGGTCACGGCGCTGTCGTAGGCCTGGAGTTCGATGCCGGCGGCGTGGACGTAGTGGTCCACGACGGAGTCACCGAAGGCCTTCCGGGCGATGCTGCTCTCTGCAAGCAGGTCGCGGGAGTCTCGGAGGTTGGTCGGGAGCCGGTCGGCATCCGAAGCATAGGCGCTTCCCTGCATGACCGGGCCCAGCGGAAGACGGTTTTCCAGTCCGTGGATCACAGCGGCGATCAGGGCGGCCGCGGCCAGATACGGGTTCAGGTCGCCTCCGCCGACGCGCATTTCGGTGCGCAGTCCCTTTCCATGGCCCACAACCCGCAGCGCGCAGCTTCGGTTGTCCATTCCCCAGGCGATGGCGGTAGGGGCGAAGCTGCCTTCGACAAACCGTTTATATGAGTTGACGTTCGGAGCAAGAAAATAGGTGAGCTCCTTCAGCGCATCCAACTGCCCGGCCATGAAGTGCTCCATCACGGGGCTGAAACCATGCTCGCCGTCCCCTGGCAGCACGGGATTGCCATCGAGGTCGGTCAGACTGAAGTGGATATGACACGAGTTGCCTTCCCGGGCATCGTACTTGGCCATAAAGCTGACGCTCTTGCCATACTGGTCGGCGATTTCCTTGGCTCCGTTCTTGTAGAACGTGTGCTTGTCGCAGGCCTTGAGAGCCTCATCGAAGCGGAAAGTGATCTCCTGCTGTCCCAGGTTGCACTCGCCCTTTGACGATTCGACGACCAGCCCGGCCGCTTCCATGTTGGTACGGATTGATCGGATCACTGGTTCCAGCCTGGCGGTCGCGAGCAGCGAATAATCAACGTTGTACTGGGTGGAAGCCTCGAGTCCGTGGTAATTCTTCTGCCATGCCTGACGGTAGGAGTCGTCGAACATCAGGAATTCAAGTTCGGTGCCCATGAAGGCTCGGTACCCGAGTTTCTCGAGCCGTTCCACTTGAGCGCGCAGGATCTGCCGAGGTGACGCCACGACGGGCGACTTGTCCGACCACATCACGTCGCAGAGGATGAGCGCGGTTCCTTCTTGCCACGGCACCCGGCGCAGGGTTGAGACGTCCGGAAGCATCATCATGTCGCCATAACCGGTTTCCCATGAGGACATTGCGTAACCGTCTATGGTGTTCATCTCTACGTCGACGGCCAGCAGATAGTTGCAGCCTTCCGCGCCGTGCTCGAGGACGTCTTCGAGGAAGGACCGCGCGCCGCAGCGCTTGCCCTGAAGGCGGCCCAGCGAGTCAGTGATGGCCACGACGACGGTGTCGATGCCGCCCGTGGCGACCTCCGCCCGCAGTTCATCAAGCGTGAGCTGGGCGTTCAGGCCGTTGTTTTGTGATTGTTCAGTCATGATTGCTCCGCAACGTCGTTTGCAGTGGGTGGAGAGTGGTCGGGAATAGCTACTGCTTCAGTTCGGCCTCGGCCAGCGCGAGCCGGGCGAATTCCTCATCCGGGGAACCGGTGACGATGCGGTGGCGGCTGTAGAACCAGTAGTAGGCGATCGCGGCGGCGAAGATGGCCGCCGTGATGGAGGCTGCGTAGACGTCCACCACGAAGGTGGCGACGACCGCGACGGCGGACAGGACGAGGGCCACGGATGTGGTGGCGATGCCTCCCGGCGTACGATAGCCCCGCTCCAGCTCCGGTTCCTTAACCCGGAGCACGATGTGGGACAGGTTCAGCAGTACATAGGACACCGTCGCTCCGAAAACGGCGATGTTGATCAGCAAGGCGCCGTCCTGTGTGATGGCCGCGAGCAGGAACCCGATGGTGCCGGGAACGATCAGGGCCCAGTACGGCGTGCGGCGGGTCCCGGTGAGCGAAAGCCATTTGGGCAGGTACCCCGCGCGGGACAGAGCGAACAGCTGCCGTGAGTAGGCATAGATGATCGAGAAGAAGCTCGCCACGAGCCCGGCCAATCCCGCGTAGTTGACGAAATCGGCAAGGATTGTGTTTCCGCCGTAGGCAAGCCGGAGTGCCTCCGGCAGCGGGTTGTCAGAGACGCTCATGGCCTGGGAACCGGCAGCGCCGGGAACGAGTACCAGCATCAGGGCCCCGAAGATGACCAGGGTGATGACGGCGACGATAATGCCCCGGGGCATGTCCCGCTTCGGGTCCGCCGATTCTTCCGCGGCCAGCGGCACACCTTCAACGGCGAGGAAGAACCAGATGCCGTAGACGAGGGCGGCAAGGATTCCACCGACGCCCATGGGCAGGAAAGGACTGGAACCGACAGATCCGTCCGGCACGATGTCGAACAACTTGGCCGGGTCGAATCTCGGCAGGAGTCCGACTACGGCGGCAATCAGGGCAACCACGGCAACCGCGGTGATTGCGAACATGATCCTGAGCGCTTCACCGACCCCACGCAGGTGGATCCCGATGAAGATGATGTAGGTGACCAGGTAAACCGGCCAGGAATTGGTGAGGCCGAAAAGCCCCAGCGCCTCAATGTAGCCTCCAATGAAGGTGGCGATCGCGGCTGGCGCCACGGCGTATTCGATCAGTACTGCGACGCCGGTTGCGAATCCGCCAAGCGGGCCCAGGGCTCTTCGGGCGAAGGCATAACCGGCTCCGGCTGTGGGCAAAGTGGACGAAAGTTCGGCGAGGCCGAAGACCATGCAGGTGTACATGACACCCATCAGGACGAAGGCAATGAGCAGACCGCCCCACCCGCCCTGGGCGAGACCGAGGTTCCATCCGGCGAAGTCGCCGGAAATGACATAGGCGACGCCCAGCCCCGCGAGGAGGATCCACCCGGCAGCGCCGCGCTTAAGCCTGCGGTGCTGAAGGTAATCCGATTCACTGCCGCCGCCCGCGTCCTGCACGCCGGCGACGTGATCTACTGATTTCATGAGGTTCCCTTGATAATAGGAGGGTCGCCCAGATTTTCTAAAGGACTGTTATCAGTCCAAGGGCACGTTTTCCAGTGTGGTGGCATAGGTCACATTCGTCAAGGGTTTCCTCTAAATCGTGCGAATCCCCGCTCGTTGCCCGGTTTCATTGGTCTGCAGAACGAACTTCTATTGACGTCTAAATATATGATCGAAGAACGTATAGAGTCGCGGACCGAGCGGAGCTGATCTTGACCGACTTCTCGTTGCAGCAGCCGTACTCAATGCTGCGCCCGGTGCGCGGGGGAAACGCTTTCGAAGAAACCATCGAGCATATTCTGCAGACCATCAAACTCGGAATCTTTGCGCCGGCCGATAAGTTGCCTCCGGAACGCGAGCTGGCTGAGCACCTGGGTGTGTCTCGGGCGACCCTCCGGGAAGCACTGGGGGAGTTGCAGTCTGCGGGATACCTGGTGGTTCGACGCGGCCGGTACGGCGGGACCTACGTCTCCGAAAACCACGTGCGGACAGACAACCGGGGGGTCCGCCCTCTGGACCGCGCCGAGGTCCACGACGTACTACTGTTCCGTGGCGTCATCGAACCGGCGGCAAGCTCCCTGGCGGCCGGATCGGACCTGTCCGCCGCCGCCCGGGGTCACCTGCGTAACTGCCTAACCGATGTGTCCGTCGCCAGCGAGGCCAACTACCGGCCGAGGGATGCCCGGTTCCATATCGCGATCGCCGAGCTGACGGGTTCGCCGAGCCTCGTGGGAGCGGTGGCTGAAACGCGGTCCAGGATCAACGATTTGCTCGACAGGATCCCTTTCCTGAGCACGAACCTGGAGCACTCCAACGAGCAGCACGCGCAAATCGCGGACGCGATCCTTCGTGGCGACTCCGCGGCGGCTGAGCGGGCCACGGTTGAGCACCTGGAAGGAACAGCTTCCTTGCTGCGCGGATTCCTGTCCTGACGCCCCCGGCGGGATGCGGGTGCTAGGCCTTGGCCGTCGGATGGCCACCGGCAGGCCGGGTCTGGGTCAGGCGCTAGGATCCGCGGGTTCGGCTGCCGCAGCCTCATAACGCATGCTGCGGTTTCGGCCGGCATGTTTGGAGGCGTAAAGGGCGTGGTCCGCGCAGGCCAGCAAGGCATGCGTTCCGGCCTCTTGGAGCTCGCAGACGCCGGCGGACACGGTAATGCTACCGACGCCGTTAAAGGGCCGACAGGCTACCGCCAGCCGGGCGCGCTCAGCTGCCTGCAGGGCCTCTCCGCCACTGCTGCCGGGCAGTAACCAGACGAACTCCTCGCCACCGAAACGGGCGAGAACCTCGCCCTGCCGGGCAACGTCCTGGAGCCGCGCCGCGACCTCCGCCAGCACCTTGTCCCCCGTCAGGTGGCCAAATGAATCATTGACCATCTTGAAATGGTCGATGTCGAGAACAATGGCGCTCAGCTTGGTGCCCCGGGCGGCGGCGAGCTCGGTTTCGCGGGCAAGCCTTTCTTCGAGGAACCGGCGATTGGGCAGGCCGCTGAGGACGTCGGTGCTGGCCTGCAGCTCAAGACTCGTGCGGGCCTCGGCGTTGCCGATGGCAATTTCCACGAGTTCGGCAAACTGGGCGAGCTCATCGAGGACGGCCGCGGTGAGGTTGGTCTCCGCCTTCGAGGTGAGGGCCACGGCACCCCAAAGCGACCCGGACACCCGGATCGGTGCGGCTGCCGAGGACCGGAATCCGGCTTTTAGCATTTGTTCCGCCGCTAGTCCGCCGCCCGGGACGTAAAGCGCCAGGGCAGGCTTTCCGGTCATTGCCACTCGCACGGTCGCCGGGGCGTCCGTTGGCTTATAGGTGTGACGGCGGCTCAGGGTCGACGGGAGCGCTGGCGCCATCGCCACGATTTCGGCAGCCAGGGGGCCGGTGAAGCGGGTGACCGCAGCCGAATCCACGTCAAAGATTGAGCGCACGACGGCGGCGACCTGCTCGGCGATGTCGTCCGGCGGCGCGTTGCGAGCGATTGCCGAAGAAATCTCGTGCAGTCCTGCCCATGTCTTTTCCTGCCTTCGGCGTTCTGTCACGTCGACAGCCACCACCATTCCGGCGGTCTCACCGTCAGACGCAACCGGCCCGGCCGTCAGCCGGTACGTGCGGTCATCTACCCGGCGACTCCACGAGACTTCCTTACCCGCCAATGCCGCGCGGTAGCGGGGCTCCAGCTCGTCCGCCAGCCCGTCTCGCAGGGCATCGTGGATCAGCCGGCCCTCCATCTCATCCCTGCGGTACCCGAACCTCTCCAGTTCCCGCCCCTCCGCGATCAGGTAGCGTAGGTCCGAGTCAAATAGGAGGACGAACACTCCTGGGATGCTGCGGGCAAGGGCTCGGTAGCGGGCCATGTCGCGTTGCTGGCGCTGCTCGGAGAGGACCCGCTCCGTGATGTCGGTGACCAGCACAAAAAACCCCAGGACATCGGTGCCCCTCAGGTCAGGTACGTAGGAGGCTTGGGTATACCGGGTCTTGCCGCTGGTATCCACAAGGGTCCGGTCAAAGACCTGCGGCTTTCCCTCCAGCACCTTTTCGATGTACCCGCGGTTTGCCGCGAACAGTTCCTCGCCCAGCAACTCGCGGATATGCAGGCCGTGCATCTGGCTTGGGTCGACGCTGAACCATTCGCCGTAGGCGTCGTTAGCGAGGCGGTTGCGCAGATCTTTGTCCCAGTACCCCACCATCGCCGGGATGCCGTTGAGTACGGCCCAGATCTGGGCCGGCAGCTGCGACATCGGGTCCGTGTCGGCAGTCCCCCCGGTGGTGGCGCTGTGCGAATTCATTATCCAAGTATCCACGCATGAAACAGTGCAGGAGTAAACGCGGCCCGTCGTCGGGGCAGTCAGCGTTGGCGAAGCGCGGCGTCCCTGGAACGTTGGGCTCCGGTGAGCCTGGTTGGGGGCAGACCCGGACTAGCCTTCCCCACCTGTGGATCTCAAGCCCAGTGCCCACGCAGACTGGTCGGCGGGCCTCAACCCTCACCCCCGTGCTCGTCGTCATCGCGTTACTAAGCGCCTGTCCCGGCTACCGGGACGTGGCTGGCGAGAAGTACCGGGGCGAGGGCCGGTGACCCGCGAAGTGCTGCGGGAGGCGGAACCGGACGTGACGAGGCGGCCGTGGGTCCACGGCGGCTGACAGGACGGCACCCCCAACAGCGACAGACGCCCCGTCCGAGGAATCCTCGGGCGGGGCGTCTGTGGTCTTGGGGAAAGCATGGCGGCCGGCTGGCCGGTGCTGCTATCCGGAGTATTTAGAGCGGGCGGATGTTCTCGGCCTGCGGGCCCTTCGGACCCTGGGTGACGTCGAACTCGACCTTCTGGTTCTCGTCCAGCGAGCGGTAGCCGCTGCTGGCGATTGCCGAGTAGTGGGCGAAAACGTCGGCTGACCCGTCATCCGGGGCAATGAAGCCAAAACCCTTTTCGGCGTTGAACCATTTAACTGTGCCTGTAGCCATGCCATATCCTTCTGAAATGCTGCTGATCTCCGGCGGCCCGGGGGCCAACGGCTGCGGAGACATTCGTCCGCTGTTGCCCAACCTACGGGGCCGGGGGCCGTGGTGCAAGGGTCCAAGGGGGGCATTTCGTCCCGTTCCCGGACTATAGTCGGGGCAATATGACAACAATCTCGGTGGTTATCCCGACCCGGAACGACGCTGACATGCTCGCCGTCTGCCTCGCGGCACTCGCGCGGCAGATCCGGCCGGCTGATGAAATCGTCGTTATTGACAACGCCAGCACGGACAACACCGCGGAGGTCTGCGCCGCCGCCGGGGCCCGGCGGATCGCCGTCGAACTGCCGGGTATCGCAGCCTCCACCGCGTACGGATTCGACGAGGCGCGCTGCGAGCTGTTGGCCCGGCTGGACACGGACTCGGTCCCGCCCGCGGACTGGCTTGAACGGGTCGAAGCCATCCTGGAAAAGGCTGGCCCGCTGTCCGCCGTGTCCGGTCCCGGCGACTTCTACGGCGAAACCCGGTTCGCCCGGTGGGTGGGTACGAGCGTCTACATTCCCGCGTATTTCTGGGCCGCGGAAAAGCTGCTGGGCCATCCTCCGCTGTTTGGCTCGAACTTCGCCCTGCGCTCGGACGTCTGGGACCGGATCCGGAACTCCGTCCATCGGGGCCTTCCGGCGGTGCACGATGATCTGGACATTTCCTACCAGATCCCGCCCGAAGTGACCGTGATCGCCGACCCCACCCTGCGCGTGCAAGTCTCCGCGCGGCCGCTGGCGAGTTGGCACTCCGTCGGGCGCCGGCTGTCCATGGCGTGGACCACTTTCGGCATCGAGTTCAGGCAGGAGGGCCCGTGCCGGCGGCGCCGCCGCCGTCGTCAATCGGAACGCGACCACCCGCGCAACGGCGTGTCGCCATGACTGGCTACCCCAACCTGAGCAAAGCCGGGGGCCGCCGCCCGCCGGGATAAGGCCACGGCGGCACCGCCGGGGCGATGGAACCGGGCAGCCCTTCGAGATCTGATGACACCCTAGCCCCCAGCCGGACCTGCCCAGACTCCAAAGGAACCGGCCCCGCCGCCTCCACGATCGTCGTCTTTGCCACAGCGTTTGCAGCGCTTATATAGGGTGCCATCGTCGGCGTGTTCAATATGCCAATCGTGCTGGATGTTCAGCTTGCACAGCCAGGCCTTGAGCATGATCTTCTCCGATCGAATCGAGCCGACGGAGGTCGGTAGTCTCATCATCGCCCTCGTGCCGCCGCCGCAGAAGACCTAAATCCGATTCCTAGGCGGATCCGTAGAGTGCGATCAGGTCCCGGCTCATCTGGTGCGGCGAGGTCTCACTGGGACTGTGCCCGCCCCGGTACACCGCGATGCGTGCGCCGATGGACTGCGCGAAGCGGCGGTGCAGCGCCAGCGGCCAGAGGTCGTGTTCCCCGACGGCGACGAACTTCGGCGCCGCCGCCGCCGCCAGTACGCCCCTCAGGTCCGGCGCGTGCTGCATCAGTCCGACGATGTCGCGCACCGAACTCCGGCGGGTGAAACGGAACCGTTGGTTCACAAACCGAATCCGGTTGGGCGGGACACGCACGACGTTGACGCGGATGCCCCAGATCATGAGCGCGGCCCCGATCCTAGGGCTGACCCAGCTGCTGAACCGTCCGATGCGCTGGACGCCGCGGAAGCTCTGGCCGGGCTCGGGCGGGCAGCTGAGCAGGGTGAGGCTGCGGAATTTTTCCGGCCGCCGGGCGAAAGCCACCTGGGCGAGAATCGCGGCGAAGGAATACCCGACGACGTGAGCGGCCGCGTCGTCGGCGTCGAGTATGGCGAGCAGGTCGTCGGTGAAAAGTTCATAGTCGTAGTGCGCGCGGGGCGGCACAAGGTTTTCCGGGCCCGCCGCGGCGGATTCGTACTGGCCGGCAATGTCGCAGCTCAGGACGAAATATCCGGCGGCGGCGAGCTCGGGCAACATCAGGACAAAATCTTCCTTGGATCCAGTGGCCCCGGGGATCAGGAGCACCCGGGGGTTGCCCGGCGTCCCCATGGAGAGGGTGGCGAGGGGACCGCTGGGGGCCTCGAAGACGCCCCGGACCGCACCCTCGGGCAGGGCGGTCCAGTCCACGTCGCCCAGGGCGGCGTCCCGGCGGGCGGCCTCGTCCACCAGGGCCGATCCAAATCCCTCAGGATCGCGGTCGCCCTGTGCGTTGCTGTCGGCAGACACCATGGACTAAACATAGCCCGGAGCGGCGGCGGCCGGGACCCGGCCGGGCCGGAACAGCAGCCCTTAGGCGACTTTGCGCACGAAGGCGTGCAGCCGGCGGTACACTTCCTGCGATTCCGGGTAGCGGAAGTCCTGCTGCCAGGTGTGTTCGGTGTTGGAGTTGTGCCAGCCGTAGACGAGGCTGTCCACGGGGACCGAATGTTCGCGCAGCCGGGCAATGAAGTTCATGTTGGCGGCGTAGAAGAAGTCCCGTTCCGAGGTGGTCACGAAGACCGGAGGGAAGCGCGAATCAAGCCATTCGATGGGGGAGAGGAAGCCTGCGCCCTTGCGGAGGGCCTCCAGCCGGCTGGGACCGGAGCCGGCAAACCTGCTGCCAAGGCCGCCGCGCAGACCCCCGCCGATGCCGCGCTTCGGGCCGCCGGAACGGAGGCCGGGAAGCAGCATGCGGATGAAGTTCAGGTGGAGCACGAAGCCCTTTTCGAAGAAGACCGAGAAGTCCACCACGCTGCAGTGCTGGACCAGCCCCTTGAAATCGGACGCCGGGACGGCGGGGGTGAGGCCGTGGTGCCGCGCCAGTTCCGGCCGGAAACTGGCCGCGGTCAGGAGGGCCGCGATCTGGCCGCCGGCGGAGTCACCGCCGAGCACGATCCGCGATCCGTCCCCGCCGTAGCTGGCAATGTTCTCTCGGACCCAGGCAAGCGCGGCGTTGGCGTCCGCCAGGACGTGGGCCATCTGGAAACGCGGAGCCTTGCGGTAGTTTACGTTGACCACCACCATGCCGCCCTCGGCCTGGCTGGCGCAGTACTTGGTCAGCGAGGCCTTGTCTCCGGACGTCCAGCCGCCGCCGTGGAAGTACACGTAGACGGGCAACGTCCCCGGCGAGCCGGCACCGGCTGCGTTGCCGGCTGCTGCGGTGCTGACGGGCAGTTGGGGGGTGATGACGTCGAGGCGGTGCGCCCGGATGCCGTCGCCCACGAAGTCGATGTCGTGGAAGTAGTCGACGCCGGTGATCGGGTCGACGTTGAAGCGGGAGTTCTCGCTGGCCTTCACCGAGTGCATCAGGACCCGCCACGTCCACACCGGAACCCGCTGCAGGACGTTTCTGGCCTTGCGGGCCAGGGCGAACGATCCTTCGGACGGAAGCGGCCGTTGCCGGGACAGCTGAAAGGACGACTGGTGATGCATTGGCTGGTGGGCCGGGGTGGTCATCCTCTCATTCTATCTGGCACACCTGTGCTATAGCTGTGAGGGCAGCCTGCCCTGGCCAGCAGCACGGTGCGTGCTGCGGCCCGGCAGGCCCGGTTCATGGCACCGCCAGCCTGCGTCACGGCTCCTCGCGGATGGTGCCCGCCGCGCCGTCGACGGTGACGGTCTGGCCGGTCCGCAGCCGGGTGGTGGCGTCCGGGACGCCGACGACGGCCGGGATGCCGTACTCACGGGCCACCACGGCCCCGTGCGAGATGACCCCGCCCATTTCCATGACGAGCGCGCCGGCCGTCAGGAACAGCGGCGTCCAGCCGGGGTCCGTCGAAGGGGCCACCAGGATGTCGCCGGGTTCCAGGTGGGCGCCGACCGGGTCCATGATCACCCTGACCCGTCCGGTGGCGGTGCCGGCGGAGGCAGGTGTCCCGGTCAGGTCCCCGGACGGCGGAGACTTCGCCATCATGGCGGCTTCCACATCGGTGCCGTCGGAGAGTAGCAGCCGCGGGATGCGCCGGCGTCGCAGTTCAACGTCGTACAGCCGGCGGCGGTCCGCGACGATGCCGTGCAGGTCCGCGCCGCGCAGGCCCACGCGGATCTCGTCGAAGTCGAGGAAGAACACGTCCTCGGCGGCGGCGATCGTGCCGGCCGAGGCCATGTCCGCGCCGATCCGCAGCAGCTGCCGGTGCATCTCGCCGAGCACAAGCACGATGTAGAACTTGGGCAGTTCCCGCAGCCCCGCCAGTTGCCGCACACGGCGCAGACAGAGTTGCAGTGCCCGTGCGCGCCAGGGGCCCCGGACTCGCGCCTGGTCCACCAGGCTGCGGATCCGGTCCTCCGCATGCTCGGCGGCCCGGGCAAACTGCCGGTCGGGAGCCTGCTCCGGATCTTCGACGCGGAGGTAGTTGGAGATCACGCCGAGGATGTGGTCGGGCTGCTCGGACCAGCGGGGCATGCCGAGGTCTATCTCCGCCACGGCGCGGTGGCCGTAGCGGGCCAGGAAGCCGCGCACGCCAGCCTGGGCCTGGGGCGGCAGAGTGCCGGCGAGATACTCGGCGGACAGCTCCTCGGGGCGTTTTGCGAGGAATTCCCCGCGCGACACCGGGTCGTCGCCGGTGGAGACGGCGAGCTGCCAGAGCTCCAGGTCCATTTCGGTCGTGATGTTGTGGGGGAGGCCGCGCAGGACAGCTTCCAGCTCCCGGGGCGGGGCGATGCCGCGCAGCAACCGCCGGGCCGCGGCCAGCATGATGTAGCCCACGGACGGGGCCGGCAGCGTGGCCCGGATCAGGCCGTCAATGGTCCGGCCCAGGATCTGCTCGGTGTATACGAGCCGCTGGGCGGAGCTCGCGGGTTCGGCCAGACGGAGCTCGGACTCAAGCCCCCTGCCGTAGTTTTTGGCCCGCCGCAGCTCGGCGGCGGGCCGCAATGCGCAGCGGATCATGGCAGGAATGAGCCCCAGGATGAGGCCGAGGCTGGCCGATTTCTCGGTGCTGCCGGTGCTGCCGGTGCGTCGCGGCGGCGGGGGGACACGGCGTGCGGGCCCGCCCTTGCGCAGGCGTGCCCGGAACGGGTGCTCGACGAGGCTGAACCTGGGGTCCTCAAGCAGGGCCGGCATCACGGCACCGGATCTGCCGTCCGCCAGGGGGAGCACCCGCAGCAGGTAGGCGCGGCCGGACTTGTTGCGGACCACCGCCGTGAGGTCAACGTACATCCGCAGGCCCGGATTGACGTACCGCCAGGGCCCCTTTCTGTTGCGCATCACGCCGAGGACGGCCAGCCCCATCGGCGTGATCGGCCGGGTCAGCCCCTGGAACAGGGTGCCGCACAGGTACACCCTGGTGGGCGCCGCGGCGCCGGCGGCGACGTCTCCGGGCGCTGGCTCGGGCAGCGGATACAGCGTGGTGATCGGACGTGACTGGGTGAGCCAGATCCGGCCGGCCGTGTCGACGGCCCATTCGATATCCTGAGGCGCCCCGAGGAGACGCTGGAGGCGGTCTCCCAGCGCCGTGAGTTCCTGCAGTTGGGGCTCGTCCAGGGCCGGGCCGCGACCGGGGACCGGCCCTCCCGGCGTTCGAAGCCTGACCGCGCCGGAGGCCGTGTCCAGCACGAACTGGTCCGGGTTGACCGCTCCCGAAACCACGGCCTGCCCCGAGCCCGGGCTCGCGTTGATGACCGTCTCCGTCCGGGTCCCGGTGACGGGGTTGGCGGTGAACAGCACTCCGGCCGTGGCGGCGTCGACCATGGCCTGGACGACGACGGCGAGTCCCACGTCGCGGTTGCTGATCCCGTTGGCGGCCCGGTACGCCACCGCCCGGTCGCTCCAGAGGGATGCCCAGCAGCGCCGGACCGCCTCGACCACGGCGTCGGCGCCGACGACGTCGAGGTAGGAGTCCTGCTGGCCGGCGAAACTGGCGAAGGGCAGGTCCTCCGCCGTGGCGGAGGACCTGACGGCCACCGGCAGGGTTCCGCCCATGTCCGCGTAGGCGGTGCGGACGGCGGCATCCACCGCGGGCGGGATCGGCGCTTCCTCGACCAGTGCCCTGGCCCGCCCGGCAACCATGACCGGCGCTGCGGTGCCTGGTGTTCCTGTGCCCCGCGCTGCCTCGGATGCCGCTGTTCCCGCCCCCGATCGCGGCGCATCGAGCTCGGCCGCGAGGGCTGCGAGTCCGGGTGGGTCCGCCAGATCGTAGGCGACAGTGGTGAGGCAGAACCCGCGCGGCACCGGCATGCCGGCTGCCAGGAGTTTGCCGAGGTTCAGGGCCTTGCCTCCCACCAGCTTCAGGGGCGCCGTGCCGGTCCGGTTGAGGTCCAGCACGAGGGGTGCTGCGAGGGAACTGCTGGTCGACGGGTCAGGACGTGCAATATCCATGACCGGCCCTTACGGAAGGTCCGTTGGACTGCCGGTGTCCTCCCACATCACTTCCAGGTTCCGGAACACCGGCGGCCCGTCGCAGAGGGCCGCCATCCGTGCGGCGAAGTCGGAGGTCTCTGGCCGCGCGGAGTTCTCCATGGCCGAGTCGTATGAATCGAATTCGACCAGGGTGAGATAGGTTCCGGGGCGGTCGCGGTCCGCGGCGGCCAGGATCCGGCGGAAGGTGGGCGGAGTGCTTCCCTCGGTCCTGGACGGCCGGCCCAGCGCCTCAATTTCCTCGATGCGGGAAGTCTGGAATTCGATGATCTGCACAAACCTGGCCATGACGGCTCCTCGACGGCGGCGGATGCTGATGCGCCCACGGTAGACCCCGTGCCCTGGCAGAACAAGAGCCAGAACAAGAGCCAGAAGAGGGTGTTCCCTTAGGGGGTGAGCAGGACTTTGATGGCGCGTCGTTCGTCCATGGCGCGGTAAGCCTCCGCGGCCTCCTCGAGCGGCATAACGACATCGAAAACGCGGCCCGGGTTGATCGTGCCGTCGAGGACGTCCGCCAGCAGTTCCGGGATGTAGGTGCGTGCCGGGGCCATGCCGCCGCCGATGGAGATATTCGTGTCGAAGAGGTAGCGCAGCGGGACCTCGCTGCCGCCGGTGGGGACCCCGACAAACCCCAGAGCACCGCCCGGGCGGGTGCAGTGCAGCGCCTGGTCCATGGATTCCTTGGTCCCGACGCACTCAAGCACGGAGTCGGCCAGCACTCCGCCGAGGAGTTCGCGGACCTTGGCGACGCCGTCGGCCCCGCGCTCCGCCACGATGTCGGTGGCCCCGAATTCGCGGGCGATCGCCTGGCGGTCGGCGTGGCGCGACATCGCGATGATCCGTTCCGCCCCGAGCCGCCTGGCGGCCAGCACCCCGCAGAGTCCGACGGCGCCGTCGCCCACCACCACGACGGTCCGGCCCGGCCCGGCTTTCGCGGCGAGGGCCGCGTGGTGGCCGGTGGCCATCACGTCGGACAGGGTCAGCAGGCTTTTCCGGAGGGCGTCATCCGGCTCGGTGACGCCGGGAACCTTGACCAGAGTGGAGTCGGCCAGCGGGACGCGGACCGCCTGGCCCTGGCCGCCGTCGACGCTCAAGCCAGTGTCGTCCTTGCCGCCCCAGCCGGCCAGATGGTCACAGGCCACGGTGACGCCGTTGAGGCACTGGGGGCAGGCCCCGCAGCTGATCACGAACGGTGCGATCACGAGGTCGCCCACGGCCAGGCCGGTGATCCCGGAGCCGATGCTCTCCACGGTGCCGATGAACTCGTGGCCTATCGCGGTGGGCCGGCGAGTGGGCCGCACGCCGCGGTAGGGCCACAGGTCCGACCCGCACACGCAGGACGCGGTGACCTTCACAACGGCGTCGGTGGGCAACTGGACGGTGGGATAGTCACGGTCTTCAACCCGGATGTCACCGGGGCCGTGGATGATCGTGGCGCGCATGGGGGCTCCTCGGATTGCGGTCGCGGTTTGAGTCGAGTCTAGGGGATTTCCCGGAGGCGGAGCCGGACGATTTCCGCCACGATCCCGGGCGGGACGGGGTGGTCTGCCGTGAAACGGATGGTCCCTTTGGACACCGAGAAACCGTCCAGCCGGTGCGCGAGGGCCTGCACCACTTTGGCCGAGAACGGGAAGACCGAGAGATGTTTGGCGCTCGCCGTGACACCGATAAGGGGCTTGCCTCGAACCTTCAGCGCAGGTGTCCCGTAGCTGACGCCATCCACGGCATCGGGGACTGCCGCCCGTGCAACCGCGATGACCACCTGCAGGGCATCGCGGTCCGGCTCGGGCAGGGCGGCCAACGCGTCATCGACGGATCCCATGACCGGATTCTACTCCCGGACGGGTGCGGGGAAGCGATCTCGAGTCCGCTACCCACCCGGGTAGTCGCCCCGGCCCGGAATAGTCCACCCGGTCAGGTGGTTGCGGGCCACTCCGGCTGCTGAGCCACACTGAGACCAGTCCTCAATGTGGCTTGAATCACAGTCGCAAGTGAGGAATGCGCCGCTGGTGTCACCGCGCCTCAACATACAAAGGAGTATCAATGGAACGGCTCATTAACATCGACAACGGTGGGACGCTGACCGATATCTGCGTCTGGGACGGTGAGAATTTTTCGTTCACGAAGACTCTCACGACGCCCTTTGACCTCTCCCAGTGTCTCTTCGACGGCATGGCCAAAGCTTCCAAGGAAATCTTCGGCGAAGAGGATCTTCCCGGGCTTCTGCACTCAACCCGTCACATCCGGTACTCCACCACCCAAGGAACCAATGCTCTCGTGGAGCGCAAGGGTCCCCGTATTGGCATCCTCACAGACAGCCCCACGCTGGCCGGCGAGCTCCGCAATGGCGGGGCAGCAGCTGAGCTGTTTGACGACCTCGTCGGCACGCGAGTGGCCGTCATCCACGCTGAACAGGACGTGGAGAAGGTCGCCCAGGAAATTGTGAAGCACGTCAACCGGCTGACGACCGACGGCGCCGCCCGGCTGGTCATCGCCATGGCCGACCGCAACAAGGAGAAGGCCGTCAAAGGCGTTTTGCTCCGGAAGTTCCCCCGGCACCTGCTGGGCTCGGTACCCATGCTGTTCTCCTGGGAATTCACGCCCGACACTGTCCAGGCCCGCCGGGTATGGTCCGGAATCATCAACTCCTTCCTGCATCCCACCATGGAGCGGTTCCTCTACAGCACCGAGCACCGGCTGCGGGACCACAAGGTCAAGAACCCGCTGCTCATCTACCGCAATGACGGAGCCTCGTCGCGGGTAGCGAAGTCGGTCGCGTTGAAGACCTACTCTTCCGGTCCGCGCGGCGGGCTCGAAGGAACCAAGGCCCTCTCGGAGGCGTATGGACTCGCGCACGTTCTGATGATCGACGTCGGCGGCACCACCACGGACGTCGGCTCGGTCAAGAACTCGACCATCTCGACGGACCGCAGGGGCTCGATCCAGGGTGTCCCGGTTTCATTCGAGATGAGCAACGTCCACTCGAGCGGCGTGGGTGGCAGTTCTATCATTGCCCTTCGCCACGGCGTCATCACTGTCGGCCCCGAGAGCGTCGGAGCTGCACCGGGTCCCGCTTGTTTTGGTTTTGGCGGCAAGCAGGCCACTATCACGGACGTAAATCTGCTGCTCGGCGTGCTCGATCCGGACACCTACCTCGATGGAGGGTTCAGTCTTGATGCCGAACGCTCTCGCGCAGTCATTACCGAAGTCATTGCGCAACCCCTGGGGATCACCCTGAATGACGCCCTGATCCGGATGGAGGCCGCCTACTTCGCACGTATGTCGCAGTCCTTTGCCGCCGACGTCGAAGTTGCGGACGCCACAACAGTTGCTGCGTTCGGAGGTGCCGGACCGATGAGCGCCTGTGGTGCCGCGCGGATCGCCGGCGTCCGCCGTGTCCTGGTGCCGAAGATGGCCGCGGTCTTCTCCGCCTTCGGAATCGGCTTTTCCGACATTGCGCAGACCTACGAGGCGAATGTCGCGGGAATGGACGAGGAAAACTTCGGCGCAACAAAGGCGATGCTGCTGGCCAGGGCAACAAGGGACATGTTCCAGGAGGGCCACGAAATTGACGAATGCCGGCTCGAATGGAGCGTGGTGCTGGAGGACGCCGAAGGGCAACTGGTGTCCGAGCTGCCGTACTCGGCTTCCGACCCGCAGCCCGGCACCAGCGACCACGACACCATGCTGACGCTGACCGCCCGGTTCGAGCTGCCGCACGCATCGATCGGGCGGGCCGAAGCCGTGGCGAAGACGCCCGCCGTCGCCGCCTCCACCCGAAAGGTCCGCTCCGCCGTGGACAAAGTCGACGAGGTTCAGGTATTCGACTTGGACAGCCAGACGGCCGGGGCCTCGGCGGCGGGCCCCGCAATCGTCGAAGGCCCCTACTTTACGGCCCGTGTGCCGCATGGCTGGGTCTTCGACGTAACGGTCTCCGGTGACCTCGTGCTCACAGACACCCTCAAGAAGTGACCCCAAACTACCAGCAAGAAAACAGGTGAGACACGCTATGCGAATTCCAATGACGGAATATCTGATCATCGATCTCGACACGGAACGGTGGAACTGCAGGGTCTGCAACCAGGACCTCGGCGAGGCCAGCGGCAACTACAAGGAGGGGACACTGGTCTACGACCGGGACCCCACCGAAATCCACCAGTCGATCCTGGACCCGGAGAAGTACGAATTCACGTTCGCTCCGGACCCCACATTCTGCAGGATTCTCGAGTTCTACTGCCCGGGTTGCGGAACACAGCTGGAAACGGAGTACGTACCGCCGGGACACCCGCCCACGGTGGACATGCTGTGGGACATCGACTCGCTCCGCGAAACATGGATTAAGCGGGGCACCAGGCCTGAGACCGTCATCAACTACGGACCGGGCGAAGAGGCGGTCGCCGATTTCACGCCGGCTCTCGGCTCATACAACACCCACAACCATTCCCCCCATTCGTTCAGCTAGTACTTGGAATAAAGGAGACCACTGGTCATGAAACGAATCTCCGTCGACATCGGCGGCACATTTACCGACTGCTTTTTTGCCTGGGAAGACCAGTACGTTGAAGCAAAGGCGCTCACAACGCACCACAATCTTGCCCAGGGCTTCAATGAAGCCCTCGACCTCGCCTGCTCACGCGCCGGACTGGACCGGGACCTCGTCCTGAAGGAAGTCGACTCCGTCCGCTATGCCACCACACTCGGTACTAACGCCCTGATCGAAGGCAAAGGCCCACGTGTGGGGGCGCTGGTCACTCACGGCTTCGAGGACACCATCCCGCTCTCCCGCGGCCGCGGCTACGGCGAAGGGCTGGACCCTTCCAAGCAACAGAACATGCCTGACGCCACCCGTCCGGATCCGCTCGTGCCCCGCGCCCTGATCCGGTCCGTGAAGGAGCGAATCAACTCGGCCGGCAAGGTGGTCGTCTCGCTGATGGAAGACGATGTCCGCACCCAGGTGCGTGAACTCGTGGACGCCGGGGCGGAAGCGATCGTGGTCTCCCTGGTCAACTCGACCGAGAACCCGGTCCATGAGCAGCAGATCCTGGAGATCATCCTGGATGAGTACCCGGCCCACGAGCTCGGGGCCATCCCCGTCCTGCTGGGAAGCCAGGTGTCGGGCCGAAAAGGCGAGTACGTCCGGGCGACGTCGACGATCGTGGACGCGTTCCTGCACGAGATCATGTTCCACGCGCTGGGGCAGCTGTCCAACAACCTGCGTACGTCCGGTTACGACAAGCCCATGCTGGTGATCCACAACTCGGGCGGTATGGCGCAGTCCAACTCGACGGACGCCCTGCAGACCATCCATTCCGGCCCCATCGCCGGCGTGGGCGCTGCCCAGCACCTGGCCGACAGCACCGGTTTGGGAAACGTGATTTCGACGGATATGGGCGGCACGTCCTTCGACATCGGCCTGGTCCCGGAAGGCGGAGTCAAGCACTACGACTTCCAGCCGACCATCGGCCGCTGGCTGGTATCGGTACCCATGATCCACCTGCTGACGCTGGGTGCGGGAGGCGGTTCGATCGCCAGTTATGACCGCATCCACCATGCGGTACAGATCGGGCCGGAATCAGCAGGCTCAGATCCAGGCCCCGCCTGCTACGACCGCGGCGGCCTTCGCCCCACAGTCACGGACGCTGACCTGGTCCTGGGATACCTGGATCCGGACAATTACGCCAACGGCTACATCAAACTGAACAAAAAGCGCTCCATCTACGCAATCGATGAGGTTCTCGCTGACGACCTGAACATGGGCACCATCCAGGTCGCCAAGATCATCAAGAATGCGGTCGACGAGCAGATGGCGATCGGAATGGCTAAGGAGCTGCGGGTCCGGGGATACCTACCGGAAGACTTCACCATGCTGGCCTATGGCGGCAACGGACCCCTGCACGCCTGCGGCATCGCCGATCACGCCGGTATCCGCAGGATCCTCGCTCCGCCCTTTTCCTCGGTTTTCTCGGCCTGCGGCGCCGGCAACATGAAACCCCTCCATATCCACGAGCGCGGCTCCCATGTGGTGCTGTACAACCCCACGGACCGCAGCCTTTACCAAAGCTACGACGAGCTGAACAGCGTCATTCAGGAGCTGGAAGCCAAGGGCAAGGAAGACCTCATCCGTCAGGGGTACGACGCCGCAGATATCCGCTACAGCCTCGAAATGGACATGCGCTACGGCAACCAGCTGGTGACCACAGCCGTCGTGTTCGACATTAACCGCGTGAACGGCGTCGCCGACGTGCTGCACCTGATCCGGACGTTCTCGGATATCTATGGCAAGCGCTACGGTTCCGGCAGCCAGGCCCCCGAGGCCGGCATCCGGGCCCAGACCGTGAGGGTGTCGTCCTACGTGGAAGGGGACGTGGTCAAGTTCGATTCAATCGACACAGGACATGACCGGACCATGCCCAGCCCAGTCGGGACCCGGCAGGTCCACTTCGTGAAGATCGATGGAGCGGTGGATACCCCGGTGTACGACGCCGAGGCCCTCCACCACCAACACGTCATCCACGGCCCGGCCATCGTCACCACGGAAAACACGACGTACCTGGTTGAACCCGGATGGCGCCTGGAACCGACATCCCAGGGAGCCGTGTGGTTCCTCAAAGACTGATCCCGTTCCGCACGGATCCACATCCAGACCTTCCAGCTCATCCCATTGAAGGAGCTCGACAGCAATGACGCTTACAGCAAATGAAAACAGCACCACCGGCGAAGCCGGAGATACAGCCGGAGATACAGCCGGAGATACAGCCCGGGACACAGCCGGAGACGCTTCCCAGCCGCTGACTGCCCAGGAGCAGCAGTGGGTGGACCAGTTTATGGACGAAACAACCCTCTTCCTCGGCCCCGACCCGGCTATCATGCGCAGCCACCAGATCACATCCCGCTCCGCCTACGAGGACGAGTGCATCTCCAAGGGCGTGGACCCGATCAAGGTCGACCGCATCCGCAAGCGCCTCGCCGGCGCCCTGGATGAGGGCTACGAAATGTGCGAGGCCATGGGTGCCGCTCCCGGAGCCAAATGGGGGGACCTGACGACGGCGATTTACACCGCCGAAGGGGACGTCACCTACCTGTCCTGCCACGGCGTGATCGCGTTCTCGGCGATCCTGCACCACCCGATCCGCTACATCATGAAGTACTGGAAAGACGAGCCGACAGTGGGGATCAACCCCGGCGATGGCTTCATCCACAATGATGCCCGGTACGGAAACGTCCACAACACGGACCAGTCGATGATCATGCCGATCTTCCGCGAGGGAAAGATCATCGCCTGGGTCGCGGCGACCATTCACGAAGGCGAAAACGGGGCGTGCGAGCCCGGCGGAATGCCCTCAGGCTCCGAAACCCCGTTCGACGACGGGCTCCGGATGTCCCCGTTCAAGATCGTGGAGAAAGGTGACCTGCGCCGGGACCTGCTGACGTTCCTGCAGCATTCGGTTCGCGACCCCAAGCTGCAGCTGGCCGACCTCAAGGTCAAGATCGGGGCCGTCCAGCGCATCCAGGAACGCGTCGACAGCATCATCGACGAAGTGGGAGTGGAGACGTTCGTCGCGGCCCTGCGCGTCACCGTGGAAGACGTGGAGCAGGAAGTCAAGCGCCGCATCAGCGAACTGCCGGACGGAACGGTGTCCTTCAACCAGTTCATGGACTCCACGCTCAAAGAGAACATCCTGATCAAGTTCGCCTGCAAGGTGACTGTCAAGGGTGACAAAATGACTGTGGACCTGAGGGGCACGGGACCAGAGATCCTCAACCGTGCCATCAACTCCCCGCTGTGCTCGGTCAAGTCGATGATGATGCAGGCGATCCTGGCGTTCTGGTGGCCTGACCTGCCCCGCTGCACCTCGGCGATGTCGCCCATCGACATCATCTCGGACGAGCACACGTGGGCCGACGCTGGTTACGATGCGCCGATGGGACAGTCGCTGCAGGCCTCGTTCCGGGGATTCTCTGCCCTGCAGACAGCCTTTGCCAAGATGCAGTTCTCCAACCCGGAAAAGTTTTCCAATGTGCTGGCTCCGTGGTTCAACCAGATCAACACCTTCCTCTGGGGAGGGCTGACCCAGCACGGCGACCAGGTGGGAAACCTGTGTGCTGACCTCAACGGCATGGGCGGCGGTGCCAAAGCATTCCGCGACGGTGAAGACGCCGTCTCACCGTTGTTCTGTGCCATGGCAGACACTGCTGAACAGGAGGTCATGGAAGAAGAAGTTCCCTTCATGCAGCTGGTCAGCAAGCGGATCGTCCGCGACAACCAGGGCTTCGGCAAGAACAGCGGCGGGATGGGCTACGAGATGATCGTTGCTGCCGAGGGAACCCCGATGTGGGGCTTCATGACCGTTACCTCGGGGTCGAAGTTCTCCTCTGTCACGGGAATGTTCGGCGGCTACGGCTGCAGCACCACACCGCTGGCCATGGTCAAGGGCATCAACATCTACGACGTCATCCGCAAGGATTCCAGCAAGTTCGATTTGTCCATGGAGCGGATCATGAACGAGCAGCCCTATGAGGGCGGTAAATACACCACTTCCCATATGGGCCTGCAGTTCGACGTCGCCAAGGACGGCGAGATGTACATGATCGCCCAGGGCTCCGGCGGCGGGTACGGCGACGTCCTGGAACGTGATCCGGAAGCGGTGGCCAAGGATCTGGAACTCGGCCGCATCTCACCGAAGGTTGCCACCAGCATCTACGGCGTCGTCTGGGATCCTGAAACCTTTGTGGTGGACCAGGAGGCAACCACCCAGCTGCGCCGCGACTCCCGGCGGGCCCGGCTCGCCCGCGGCAAGCCGTACAAGGAGTTCCTTGAGGGCTACGTGAAAGCCGAGCCCCCGAAGGACCTGCTCTACTACGGGTCCTGGGGCGACGACACCGAGGAACTCACCGCCACCCACTTCACCAACAACGGACCGGAACGGGTCAAGGCGACCATCGACAAGCTGCCGCTGATAATGCTTCCGGACCGCAGGGAAGTCAAAATCAGCGCCTTGGAGGACCGAATCCGCGAGCTCGAACTGAAGCACGGGGAAATTATCCACCGTAAGTCCTAGCCCGTCAGGGTACGTCCCGAACCGAAACGCCCCATCTCAAGAAGCCTTCAGCGCCGCCTCCTCCCCATCCAGGACGGTGCGGCGCTGAAGGCCGCTAAAGCCAAAGTCTGGAGAAAGCGTCATGACCGCTTCCACTGCCACCACCCTCGCCAACGTTGTTGCCTCCCCTCCGCCGGGGCGGCCCAAGGCCGTGGTGTTCGACCACCACCACTACGCCGCTTCCGTGATTCTTCGCGGCCGGCCCGTCCCCTGGGACAACGCCACTGCTTACGCGGCTTTCTTCGCCCAGGCGCAGGGGCTGCTCCGGCCCGACGTCGCGCTCTTGGACCTGAACCGGCTGTACGGTCACCTAACGGCCGGCAACACCGGGCTCGAGACGGACATGGCGGCCCGATCCCGGACAGGGTTCGCGCTGAGGACATTGCTGGGAAACGATGACCTCAACCGGGCGGTGCTGGACTTCGTTACCGTGTTCGCCAAGACGGCCCGCCAGCCCGTGGTGCTGCGCATCCCGTCGCCGATGGCCTGGCTCACCGGCACGCACCACTTCTCGGGCGCAGCGGACACCGGCGACCTCGACGCCGACACCGCCGAGAATGCCTCCATGTACGTCAGCGACTGGTTGCGGGCTTTCGCCGGGCTGCCCATCGCGGGACTCCTGCTGGACAATCGAACGCCTGCCGGCGCATCCGGCGGCGTGCACGTACCGCTGGAGGCCTACACCCCGATCGCCAATCTGGCCGGCAACTACCGGTGGACGCTGGGGCAGCTCGACGACGACCAGGCTCGTCTACACGGGGAAGCTGCGGTTGGAGCCTACATCCCCGCGCGGTTCTGGCTGGAGCCGGACGTGGAACTCCCTGCCGGGGACTTCTACCTGGGCGAGCTCCCCGGCGCCGCGTCACCGGAGGGCGTGCTGGCCAGGCTCGAAATCCTGGGGTAACCGCCTCCGTGGTCACTTCGGCGGGAGCAGGTGCCGGCGCCGGGCCTCTATGACACAGGCCCGTCGGTCGCTGACGCCGAGCGTGTTGAACAGGCTCTTCAGATACCACTTGACGGTATTGATGCCCAGATGCAGCTCCTGGGCGATTTCGCGGTTGGACCTGTCCTTCTCGACCAGACGCAGGATCGTCTGTTCGCGCTGGGACAGGCCAGGTTCCGGAACAGACATCGGGCCGGTGGCTGGAGGGACCGCATCGGCAGACCACCCGGCATCCCGGCTGGTCCGGGCCTGGGAATCCAGCCGGATGAGGATACTGAGGAACCGCGTCAGCTCGTGGCTGACCTGGCCCGGGGCGGGTTCCCGCCGCAGCCTGGCTGAGATGGCGCGCACCAGCTCCAGGCAGCCTGGGCCGCCGTCGAGCACGGGCCGGACCAGGCCCAGGCGGGAGCATGTGTCGAGGGCGGGCAAGAGCGTCGTTTCGGCTTCCTCACGGTTCCCCGCCTGTTCGAGAGCGGCCGCCAGCAGGATCCGGGTATTAAGTTCCGCCCTCGGCCCCAAATAGGCTGTTGCCCGCGAGAGCAAGCGGCGGGCGCCTTCCACCGTGGCCAGTTGCCCGGGGGAGGCCTGGCCTTCCCGCCCGGCGCCAGCCATGGCGGACCGTAGCTGCGTGGCCAGCCGGATCTGGTGCTTGGTTTCGGCCAGCCCTTCCAGCCGCGGTCCGATGGTGTCCGCCGGTTCCTGGGCCGCAGCCGGGCCCGGGAAGTCCCCACGGGGTTCCACCTTGGCGGGCCGTGGGCTGATTCCCAATTGGACGCGTTCCAGATCCATGACCAGTTTGAGCCGGTCCAGGCCAAGGCTGCCGGCCACCAGATCGCCTTCGTCGAGTATTTCCCGGGCCCGAGGGGTGTCCCCGCGGAGCGCCTTTATTCTTGCCAGCGTGGCGTACGTGGACACCATGAAGTCCACCACCCCGCCTTCGGAACCCAGCTCACGGGTTTCCTCCAGTAACTTCTCGGCCTTATCGAGTTCGCCGCGTTCATAAAGGAGTTGGCCCATCATCGCTCCCGCCAGCCGGGCCGCATGCGAGTATCGTCCGGCCTTGCGCCGGCCGAGTTCCACGGCCGCGGTGAAGTGCTGGTCCACGCGGTCCAGATCGAGCAGGGCGTAGGCGGCAAGACCGGCAAAACAGTGTCCGTACACGCCACTGAAGGGACCCGAAGTCTGGCCGTGGAACTTCGAGGCCCAGCGCTGTTGTTCCAAGGCGAGACTGTAGTCGCCGTCGTGGATCTTCTTGAACGTTGACACGTTCGCTGCCACCGAGACGATCCAGGGCCTGAGCAGGTTGGCCTGGGAGAAGCATTTTTCGTCCAATTCATCGACGTGATTTACTCTGTCGCCGTACATGTCGATGCAGCTCTGAACCACGAGTCCTTCGACGCCCAGTTCAAAACGGTCGTGTTCGGTCAGCGTCGCATCCGCGGGCATCACGGCTTCGGCCATGTTCAGGGCACTCTGCGCCGCTCCGGATTGGTTTAGCAATGTATGGGCCCAGGCTATTGCCGTCTGGAGCCGGGCCTGCCCGGCCGCATGATCGGCGGGGATCTTGCCGACGAGTGCCAGCAGGGTCGACATGTTCGAGTGCTCCACCAGCCACATCGCGCGGAGTTCGACGATTTCCACCGCGAGCTCAACGTCCCCGGCGGCGAGGGCATGGTCCACCGCGTCGCTGGGGAATCCGTTTTCCGAATACCAGCGGGCGGCGATCAGGTTCAGATCCCTGGTCCGACCCGGGTAGTCGCGCTCCAGGCGGCGGCGCAGGTAGTCCTCAAACAGGTGATGATAGCGATACCACGTACCGTCGTCGTCCAGTGGTTGCAGGAAAAGATCCTGTGCCTGGACCTTCTCCAGCATGGCCTGGCCCAGTTCGACCCCGGAGAGCGCGGACGCCAGACCCGCGCAGAGGCGTTCCGGGACCGATGTCATCAGGAGGAAATCGAGTGTTTCGGGGTCCAGGGTGTCGAGGACGTTTTCGGCGAGATACTCACCAATGGACGCGTGTCTGCCGGAGAGCCGTTCTATCAGGTCTGAGGCCTCGCGGTGGTCTCTGAGGGACAGCGAGACCAGTTGAAGCGCAGCGATCCAGCCCTCAGTCGTCCGGTGGAGGCTGGCCACGTCCCCCGCATCCAGATCGAGCCGGTTGATGCCGACAAGGAAGTCCTGGGACTCGTTTTCATCGAAACGCAGGGCGACGGCGTCCACTTCGATCAGCTGGTCCCGCACCATCAGCCGGCCCAGTGGCAGGCCAGACCGGTTGCGGCTGGTAATAATAAAGGACAGATGTGAGCCGCCGGCTTCTAGCAGCCGTTCCACGACCGCCCTGGTTCTGGGCTCCGTGATTAGGTGCCAGTCGTCCAGGGTGATAACTATGTCCTGGCCGCCCTCATCGATCACGTTGATAAGAGCGGGAACCACATAGTGCTCAGCGTCATCGGGCCGCTCCTCCAGCAGCTGCTGCAGTTCCTCGTCAAGTCCGGGACGGGCTTTGCGGATTGCCTGAAGCAGATGTGACAGGAACCAGATGGTGTTGTTGTCATCGCGGTCCAACGACAGCCAGACGGTTACGAGGCCCTGGGCGGCGAGGACCTCCATCCATTGGGCGGCAAGGGTTGACTTGCCAAATCCGGCGGGGGCGTGGATCAACGCGAGCCGCCGTTTCCGGTCCGAGTGGAGCATCTCCGTCAGTCTCGTGCGGTGGACCCACTGGCCGACGGGCTCGGGCGCCCGGAACTTGCTTGATGCGCTGGGTGGCCCTGTGGGCATCAGCCACCTCCTTGTAGTCCGGCGGCCGCCAAGAATGCATTTTGGCCCTCTGGAATCCTATGGGAACCGCGGCGCCAAAGACAGGGGGCAAACTGCCAACGCGGGGTCAGATACGGCCCATTAAGGTGCCCGGCATCGGCCGTATCTGACCCCGCGTTGGTTTTCTCAGACTGCTTCAAGCACGCTGACGTAGTTGGCGATGCCGACCCCGCCCATGTTCTGCACGGCGCCGCGGCGGGGGTTCGCCAGCTGCATGGCTCCGGCTGTGCCGGTGAGCTGCATCGCCGCGATGACGTGCTGCGAGACGCCGGTCGCCCCCACGGGGTGGCCCTTGGCCTTGAGCCCGCCGGAGACGTTGACGGGCAGCTTGCCGTCCTTGAAGACCCAGCCTTCCTCGATGGCGCGGGAACCCTGGCCCGGTTCGGTCAGTCCCATGGCCTCGTACATCAGGAGTTCGGCGATGGTGAAGCAGTCGTGCACCTCGGCGAAGTCCAGCTCATCGAGCCCGACGCCGGCCATCCCCAGCGCGCGCTGCCAGGAGGCCCGCGTCGCGGTGAAGGCGGTGGGGTCGCGGCGGTCGGTGGGGAAAAAATCGTTCGCGTGGCCGAACCCGGCAAGCCGGACCGGGGCGGTGGCGCCGCCGGTCGGGGCGACACTGAGCACGACGGCGGCGGCGCCGTCGGACACGGGCGAGCAGTCGGTGCGGCGCAGCGGGTCGGCGACCATCGGATTCTTGTCCGAGACGGTGCGGCAGAACGCCTCGCCGAGGTCCTTGCGGAGCTGGGCGTAGGGGTTGTCCACGCCGTTGCGGTGGTTCTTCGCGGCGATGGTGCCCAGGACGTCCGACACCGGTCCGTAGCGCTTCTCGTAATGCTTGGCGACCTCGGCGAAGAGCCCGGTGAAGCCGGTGCTGGAAGCCTTGCCGGCCATGTCGTAGTCGGCGCCGAGCAGGGCCGCGCCCACCACGTCGGCCCCAGCGTGGGTCATCTTTTCGGCGCCGATCACGAGGACGGTCTTCGCGGTGCCGGCCAGCAGGGACTTGGTGCCCTGCTGGAATGCTGCGGAGCCGGAGGCGCAGGCGTTTTCCACCCGGGTGGACGGGACGTTGGCCAGCTGCTCCGAGACCTGCAGGGCCAGCGAGGACGGGAACGCCAGCGGCATCATGCCGGAGTTGAACTGGCCGAGGTAGATTTCGTCGATCTGGCCCGGCTCGATCCCGGCATTGCCGATCGCCTCCGTGGCGACCTGGACGATCAGGGACTCGAGGGTTTCGTCCGTGAGTTTGCCGAAGCGGCTGTGGCCCCAGCCGGTCAGCAGCACATCTTTGCCGAACTGTTCGCGCAGGCTCATACGGTGGCTCCTTCAAGGGTGGGGGTGGCATCGAGGGACGGGGCGACGTCGAACCGGGCCTCGGTCTTTTCGCGGAGGTCCTCCACGGTGACGCCGGGGGCAAGGCGGGTCAGCGTGAGCTGCCGGCCGCCGCCGGCTGCGGGTTCCGGCTTGACCAGGTCAAAGACCGCGAGGTCGCTGATAATGCGGTCAACGCAGCTCAGCCCGGTGAGGGGCAGGGTGCATTCCTTGACGATTTTGGCGGTGCCGTCCTTGGCGTTGTGCTCGGTGAGGACCACGACGCGCGGGGTGCCGGCGACGAGGTCCATGGCGCCGCCCATGCCCTTGACCATTTTGCCGGGGATGGTCCAGTTGGCGAGGTCGCCGTTACCGGAAACCTGCATGGCGCCGAGAATGGCGACCTTGACGTGCCCGCCGCGGATCATGCCGAAGGAGGCGGCGGAGTCGAAGATGCTGCCGCCGGGCAGCACCGTGACGGTCTGCTTCCCGGCGTTGATGAGGTCCGCGTCCTCCTCGCCCTCGTAGGGGAACGGGCCCATGCCGAGCAGGCCGTTCTCGCTCTGCAGGACGACTCGGACGCCCTCGCGCAGGTTGTTGGCGACCAGCGTGGGGATGCCGATGCCGAGGTTGACGTAGTCGCCGTCGTTGAGCTCTTCGGCCGCGATCGCAGCCATTTCATTCCGGGTCCAAGCCATGATGATTTCTCCTGAAGAAAGTAGGGGCGGCGCTTAGGCCGGAACGGCGGCGGCAGCTGTTTCGGATGTCTCGGCGGTGGCTGCTTCGGCGCGGGGGCGGACCGTGCGCTGTTCGATGTCCTTAACCCGGTCACTGGCCTGGACCAGGCGCTGGACGAAAACCCCGGGAGTGATGATGTGGTGGGGGTCCAGGACGCCGGGCTCGACGATGACCTCGGCCTCCGCGACGGTCACGGCGCCGGCAGCCGCGACGACGGGGTTGAAATTCTGCGCGGTGTAGCGGTACGTCAGGTTGCCGTCGGTGTCGGCGGTGTGGGCGTGCACCAGGGAAACGTCGGCCTTGATCGCGCGTTCCAGGACGAAAGTCTCGCCGTCGAACTCCGCGAGTGGTTTGCCTTCAGCGACTAGGGTCCCGACGCCGGTCTTGGTGTAGAACGCCGGGATGCCGGCACCGCCGGCGCGGAGGCGTTCGGCCAGGGTGCCCTGCGGGGTGAACTCCACTTCGAGCTTGCCGGCGAGGTACTGCTCGGCGAAGAGCTTGTTCTCGCCCACGTAGGAGGCGATGACCTTGCGGACCTGGCCGGCTTCAATCAGCACGCCGAGGCCCTTGCCGTCCACGCCCATGTTGTTGGACACCACCGTTAGGTCTTTCACGCCCGAGTCGCGGACCGCCTCGATCAGGTCAGCCGGGATGCCGCTGAGGCCGAAGCCTCCGACGGCGAGCGTCATGCCGTCCCGCAGTACGTCCTGCAGCGCGGCGGCCGCTCCGGATTTCAGCTTTGACATTGCATCTCCTCATTGAGCCCTTGACGCAATCCACTTTGTGGACTGTTCCTCTGGTGTCGGAGCCTACGGTGCCGAATTGGGGGCTGTCAATGGATGTTTGTGAGTTCAAAGGTGCCGTTATTACAGTGTGGACGGTAAGCTGGGTACTATCCACAATGTGGATGATTCGAGCAGATCGGCATCAAGTTTCGAGGAATTTTGACTGCACTACCGGTCCAGGGCGCACAGGTCGTCAGCCGCATCGCGTCCCTGCTGCGCATCGTCGGGCGGAAGCCGGAGGGCTCCCCGCTGGTGGAACTCGTGAGGGAGTCCGGGCTCACCCGCCCCACCGTGCACCGCCTGCTCAGTTCGCTGGCCGCCGAGGGGCTGCTGGACCAGGACCAGGCCAGCGGCAACTGGGTGCTGGGACCGGAGATCCTTCTGATGGGTTCGGTGGCCTCGGCGCGGTTCCCGCTGGAGGACATCGCCCGGCCCAGCCTCCGCCGGCTCGCCGAGGAGACCGGCGAAAGCGCATTCTTCTCCATCCGGCGCGGTACCGAAACGGTGTGCCTGCTGCGGGAGGAGGGCAGCTTCCCGGTGCGGTCCTTCGTGCTGCACGAGGGCGTCCGCTTCCCGCTCGGCGTCGCCTCCGCCGGAACCGCCATTATGGCGTTCCTGCCCGAGGCGGAGCAGGAGGAACTGCTGGCGGACTGGCCCGCGCACGCGGGCAGTTTCGCGGCGGCCCACACCGAGGCCCTGGTCCGGGCCAACCTGGCCGCGACGCGGCAGGCCGGCTACTCGGTGAATCCGGGGCTCGTGCTGGAAGGCAGTTGGGGGATGGGAGCGGCCGTATTCGACCAGCGCGGGCGCCCGGCCTGGGCGTTGTCACTGACCGGAATCGAACCGCGCTTCAAGGGGGAACGCCAGGCGATGCTGGGACGCCTGCTGATGGACGAGGCCCACCGGGTCTCCACACTGCTGCAGGGCACCACCTAGGCGCAGGGCACCACCTGGGTCCCGGGCGCCATCCGGGCTACTTCCACCAGGTGTCGAAGAGGGTGACCGGGACGGTGCGCTTGTGCCGGGTGCGGAGGTATTTTTCTTCGATCAGCTCGGCTGCGGCCACGGGGATGTCGCGGCCCTCAAGGTAGTCATCGATCGTGTCGTAGCTGAGGCCCAGTTCGTCCTCGTCGGTGCGGCCGGGCTGGCCGTCGAGGAGGTCGGCCGTGGGCACCTTCTCCCAGATCCGGGCCGGGGCGCCCAGTTCGGCGAGCAGGGCGCGGTTCTGGCGCTTATTCAGTCCGAACAGCGGCAGGACATCCGCGCCGCCGTCGCCGTACTTGGTGAAGAAGCCGGTGACCGATTCCGCGCCGTGGTCGGTGCCGATGACCAGGTAATTGTGCTCGCCGGCGAGGGCGTACTGCGCGATCATGCGGGTGCGGGCCTTGGTGTTGCCCTTGTGGAAATCGGAGATGCCGTTGCCCACGGTCTTTTCGAATTCGTCCTCAAAGCCATCCACGGCCGCGGAGATGTTGAACGTCCACTCGGTCTTGGCCTGGATGAAGTCCAGGGCGGCCTGGGCGTCGTGCTCGTCGTGCTGCACACCATAGGGGAGGCGGACAGCGACGAAGTTCGCCTCCACACCTTCGGCCGCGAGCTCTTCGACGGCCAGCTGGGCCAGCCGGCCGGCGAGGGAGGAGTCGAGCCCGCCCGAGATCCCGAGGACGAATCCCCTGGTGTGGGTAGTCTTCAGGTAGTCCTTGAGGAATGTGACACGTTTACGCACCTCCCCGGTTGGGTCGATCCGGGGCAGCACGCCCATTTCTTCGATGATCTTCGCCTGGAGTTCACGCATGACTCAAAGCCTAGTCAGCAGTGTCAACCGCGCTCAACTATGTCCGTCAGGCCGGTGCGCCCGCAGCGGGGGCGGCGTTGTGGGCGCTGAGGGGCGCCGGGCCCGTGGATGACCGCACGGTCAGATGAGTAGGCATTACGGCGAGCTTGCGGTTTCCGCCGCCATAGATGGGGTTCAGCTGGGACAGGAGCATGGAAACCGCCACGCGCCCTGCCTCTTCAATGGGGCTGGCGATGGTGGTCAGTGGCGGATTGCAGAAATCCGCGCCGAAGATGTCGTCCGATCCCACAATGCTGATGTCGTCGGGGACGCGGATTCCCCGTTCCCGAAGCCTCTGCAGCATGCCGATGGCTAGAAGATCGTTGAACACGATGCACGCCGTGGCGCCGGTGCGTACAGCGGCGTCCGCCGCAGCGGCCCCGGACGTGGTTTTTGGGACGAACGGCCCAATGCAGTGAGTCTCCATTCCCCGGTTGCGCGAATCCTCCTGGAACACCTTCCATCGCATCTGGTTGGACCACGACGTCGGAGGCCCGCTCACGTAGCAGACACTGTGGTGACCGAGGGAGGCGAGATGATCCAGCGCCTGGATGATCGCAGACGGTGTGTCTATCACAACAGTTGGGGCGACAGCCGAAGCGCGGTTTATGGTGACCAAAGGGTGCGTGCCCGAGACTTCGGCCAATTGGGCGTCGGTCAGTCTCGAGGCCGCAAGGATGAAGCCATCTGCCGATTTTCGCATTTTCTGAAGCGCGTCCAGTTCCATCTCGGGCGATTCCTCAGTGTCCACCAGCAGTTGGGTGTACCCCGCCGCCTTCAGTTGTCTCTGGGTTCCCCGGATGATGTCGAAGTAGAAGGGGTTGGTGATGTCAGGAACCAAGAGGGCGACGACGTTAGTCCGGCCGGAGCTCAGGCCCCTGGCCTGGGAACTTGGCACGTAGTTCAGCGCCGCAGCTACCTGTTCGATGCGTGCACGCGTCCGCGGATTGACCCTGCCGGGGTTGGAGAGGGCACGGGAAACTGTCGAGGTGGCCACGCCGGCCAGCTCGGCTACGTCCTTGATGGTCGGAACCCTGTCGACCGGCGGACCGTCGCCAGAGCCCACGACCCGTGCCGTTGGCGCCCCGTCACTGGAGTCATTTTTTACCGGACTCATCCTGTTTGCCTTCCCTTGTGTGCGAGCGAACCCTGGGGTGGGCACGCCCAGGGAACGGCCGCCCTGCGTTGATATCACCACATTTGGCAACTTTTGGCAATCGCTTGCCATGCAATTTCCCAATTCCTAGACTGGGGCTCGGATCTCCCGCAGTGACGTGCGCCACAGGAAGTTGTGGCCGTGTGGGCGGGCCAGAGGAGGAAACAATGAAGTTTGCAACGTCCACCCGATTCGCAGCATATTTGACGGCTGCGGCTCTAGCACTGACAGCTTGTGGTTCGGGATCCTCGGAGCCCAGCAGTTCCGGAGGGCCCGTCGACGGGAAGGGGAAGACCCTCAACGTCCTGGTCAACGTCAACGCGGCGTATCCGGAACAGCAGAAGGCCTGGATGCAGGACATAGTCTCCAAGTTCAAGGCACAGACGGGTGCCGAGGTGAAATTCGAGACATTCGCAAACGCCAATGAAGAACTGACCCGGATCCAGACCTCCGTGGTCTCCGGGCAGGGTCCGGACGTCTACAGCCTCGGCACGACTTTCACCCCCACCGCCTACGCCACCAAGGCCTTCGTCACCCTCAAGGACGAGGACTGGAAAAAGGTGGGCGGCAAGGACCGCTTCAACGCAGCGGCGCTGGGCATATCGGGTCCGGACAAGGACAACCTGGCAGGCATTCCATTCGTCAGCCGTCCCTTTGTGATGGCCTACAACAAGGAACTGCTGGCAGCCGCGGGGATCGATAAGCCTGCGACGAGCTGGGACGGGCTCAGGGAACAGGCAAAGAAAACTACAAACGCCTCCGAAGGAACCTACGGAATGGCCGTCGCCTACAAGGACAGCTTTGATCCCTGGAAGTTCATCTGGGCCATGTCCGTTCAGGCAGGGAACAAGCTGGTTGACGGGGATGCGGCCAAGATGGAAGACCCCGCCACCAAGAAGGCCTACGAGACCTATTTCGGATGGCTGACCGAGGACAAGATCGTGGACCCGGCTGCCATCGGATGGAGCAACAGCCAGGCGCTCGCGTCATTCGCAGCAGGGAAAACAGCTTTCTTTCCGATGACTACCTCCAACTCCATTCCAACTCTGGAGAAATCTGCCATGGCTGGAAAATACGACTACGCACTCATGCCGCTTGCAGCCCCCGGTGATAGCAAGCCGACACAAGAGACCCCGGCAGCCAGCATCTTGTCCGGCGACAACCTTGTCGTTGCCGACTACTCCCAAAACAAGGATCTGGCTTTCGAATACATCAAGCTCATCACGTCCACGGAAGAACAGCTGAACTACCAGAAGATCTTCGGTGACCTGCCGGCCAATGCTGAGGCCCTCAAACAGCTCAGCTCGGATCCTAAGTTCGCCGCCATCACTGACGCAGCCACGAAGTCCCAGGCCACGCCCTTCACCGGTGCATGGGCAGACTACCAACTTGCCCTGATGAACGTCGTGGTCCAGTCCGTTCCTGAACTCGCGGGTGGTTCCGTTCCTGATTCGGCGCTGAACCAGCGGCTGAAGGACGGCCAGTCCAAGGTCCAGGCCTCCCTTGACCGCGCCAAGAAGGGATAAAGCGTAATGCCCACGGAACTGGAGGCGAGCGGGGACTCGGGGCTGGCGACTCGCGTTGCGGTGGCGCCCTTGGCAGCCGACGAACTACAGGCGGTGCCCGCGGCACCCGGCGGACATGAACCGGGTCCCCCGCCGGCCACACAGGCGGGGCGGGTGCGCCGGCGACGGGTATCCAGCGAGAAGAACCGACCGCTGTGGATGCTGATCCCCGGCGGTGCGCTGATGGTCATCATCGTTGTGGTGCCGCTCTTGCTTGGCATCTACATGTCGATGCTGGACCTGGACCAGTATTCACTTCGCAAATGGGTGAATGCGCCCTTCATCGGCGTCGGCAACTTCGTGGAGGCGCTCACCGCAACTCCCCTCCTGAGGGCCGTGTGGCTGAGCGTCAGCTACTCCCTCGTGGCCATGCTGATCACCCTGCCGCTGGGCATTGGGGCGGCCGTGGCAACGCAGAACGCCTTCAAGGGCCGGGCACTGGTCCGCTCCGTGTTCTTGATTCCCTACGTTCTACCCACATTTGTGGTCGCCACAGTGTGGCGCACGATGTTTCAGCCGGGGGGAATCGTAGATAACGCACTCAGCGGAATCGGTATCAGCGGCGGTCTGTGGCTCAACGGACCAAACAGCTACTGGACCCTGATCATCGTGCAGATCTGGGCATCCTGGCCTTTCATATATCTGCTGGCCCTATCCGGACTGCAGTCAGTGGATCACGAAGTTCACGAAGCCTCCGCACTCGACGGGGCGCTCTGGTGGAACAAGCTCCGCTACGTCGTCTTCCCCTACCTGAAGGGGCCGCTCTCGCTGGCATTCCTGATCGGTATGCTGCACCACATCAACAACTTCACGCTGCCGTTCGTACTCTTCGGACTGCCTGCGCCCATCGATGTTGATGTGCTCCCGATGCTGACCTACGTCACGAGTTTCCAGAGTTTCCGCTTCGGCCTCAGTGCAGCGATGGCATTCGTTTCCCTGGTGCTCGTTGCTATCCCGCTGTTCGTTTACCTCCGCGCCGTCAAACTCGATGACGCGGAAACACCAGGAGGCCGTAAGTGAGCACCTCAACGTCCAACCGGCCGGACCCGGGGATCCTCCGCCCGGGGTCCCGCCGACAGCATGAAGTCACCCGGTTGCTGCCAACACCGATGATCGTGTCGATTGTCGCGGTACTCGGCGCCGTCGTTTTGCTGCCGATGCTCTATATTTTCCTGGCATCAATCAACACGGACATCAGCGTGGCCCAAGGCGACTTTTGGCCCGCCGAGGTCACTCTGGCCAATTACACAAAAATCTGGACCAGCGTTGGTCTCGCGAACGGGCTAATGAACAGTGTCATCGTGGCCGGTTCGACGGCGGTGGTCTCGGCAGCTCTCTCCGTTGCAACTGCCTACGTCCTGGTCCGCTACACCTTCCGCGGGCGCCTGACTATCCTGCGGGGCCTGCTGGCTCTTCAGTCAATTCCCGGCACCCTGATGCTCTTGCCCGTCTTTGTACTGTTTTCCTCAGCCGCAACCTATCTGGGGGTACACATCATCGGGACGCAGTGGGGACTGTTCCTTACCTATCTGACCTTTGCAATGCCTTTCTCCACCTGGGTCATGGTCACGTATCTGCGGGGGCTTCCGCGGGAGCTGGAAGAGGCCGCCCGGATTGACGGCGCCGGGTCGTTGGGGATCCTTTTCAGGATCGTGCTGCCGCTTAGCTGGCCAGGAATCGTGGTGTCGGGGATCTTCGCCTTCCTTCTCGGGTGGAACGATGTCTTGTTCGCATCCGTGATGACCCGTCCTGAAAGCCAGACAGCCGCCGTCGCCCTTCAGGTGTTCGGCTCCTCAGCTGAAGGTGGCGCCATTCCCTTCTACGGCCAGATGATGGCCTCCGCCTTGGTGTGTGCAGCTCCAGTGGTGATTCTCTACCTCGTTTTCCAGCGCTATCTAGTGGGCGGACTTACCGCCGGAGGAGTCAAGTGACAATCATGAGTGAAAACAGTTCGCCCGCGTGGATGCTGTCGGGATTTGGCGATGAGATCGACGACGATCCCGCCATCCAGATCGCCGTGCTTCAGGCTCTGGGAGCGAACCACATCGAAGTGCGCAGTGCTTGGGGCACTAACATCGTGGACCTGGACCAGGAGCGGTTGGGCCGGCTGGACCGCCTGTTCCGGGAACACGGCATGGGGGTCTCCGCCATCGCCTCCCCGATCGGCAAAGTCGATGTTTCCCTGCCGGTGGAGCATGAGGTGAAAAGGCTTCGCCGTGCCATCAATGCAGCCGGGACCCTCGGCGCCGGCTACATCCGCATTTTCTCCTTCTACTACTCCGACGGCGTGGCAGTCGAGAGCATTCGCGACGCCGTAATGGAACGCATGAAAGCGCTCGCGGCTGTGGCCGAAGAGGCCGGCGTTGTCCTGCTGCACGAAAACGAAAAGGATATCTTCGGGGACACCCCGGACCGAGTGCTGGACATCATCGAGACCGTCGGGTCGGCGGCACTGAAGGTGGCATGGGACGCGGCCAACTTTGTCCAGGTAGGCGTCAAGCCATTCGACGAGGCGTATACAAAACTCCGTCCGCATCTCGAGTATCTCCAGGTCAAAGACGCGCTGTTCGCCTCCGGCGAGGTGGTTCCCGCGGGGCTGGGGGACGGCGATCTCCTCCGTACGGTTGAGGCACTCAAAGCGGACGGCTACTCGGGCTTTGCATCGCTGGAGCCGCACTTGGCCGGCGCTCACGGGCTCGGCGGATTCTCGGGGCCGACGGCCTTTGGCATGGCGGCCAGGGCCTTCGCAAATGTCATGGACGCAGCAGGAGTGGAGAGCAAATGAACGAGGCAGAAAACAAGGACAACGTCCGAAGCACAGCACCGCTGCGGCTGGCCATCGTAGGATGCGGGGTCATCGGACGCACCCACGCGGCGTCAGTCCGGGAGCTCCCCGAGCTCGAAGTGGCCGCCCTGATTGACGAAATCGTCGAACCGGCGGAGGCGCTCGCGGCCAGGATCGAGGCGGAAGGGCGGCCGCGCCCGGCCGTGTTCCGCACGCTGGCGGAGGCGTTCGACGGCACCGGAATTGACGTCGTCGTCATCGCGACGCCGAGTGGCATGCACATCCGGCAGGCTCTGGAAGTCCTGGAGGCAGGCAAACACGTCATCATCGAGAAGCCCCTGGACGTGAACCTCAACCGCGCCGACGAGATCCTGGCCGCCTGCCGCGCCGCCGAAGCCAAGGGGATCGTTGCCAGCGTCATCAGTCAGCACCGTTTCGACGCTGCGAGCAAGGTAATCGACGACGCGGTCCGCGCTGGCCGCTTCGGCCAACTGACGTCGGCCATCGCGTCCGTCGCCTGGTGGCGCGGCCAGAACTATTACGATTCGGGTGCGTGGCGCGGAACCTGGTCCGACGACGGAGGCGGAGCCGTTATGAACCAGGGCGTCCACACAGTGGATCTGCTCCTCTGGTACCTGGGCAGGCCCGTGGAAATCAATGCAAAGACCGCCCTGCTCGCGCACGAAAGGGTGGAGGTGGAAGACACTGCCGTGGCCACCCTGTCCTTTGAGTCCGGCGCGCTCGCCGTCCTCCATGCAACCACTGCCGCCTACCCCGGACTTACCGTCCGGCTCCAGATCATGGGCAGCGCGGGTTCCGCCGTGATCGACGGGGACGAGCTCGCCTACTTCCACGCGGCAGACGCTGCCGCCGGAGGAAAGTCCGACATGGGCCTCCTCGGCGCTGGAAACCAAGCGGCTGAGGAACTGGGCAGGTACCCGGACGAGACTGTCCTGCCGCTGGACCCCACCGAGTATCCGGCCGGCCACGTCCGGCAATACCGGGACATCATCGAGGCTATCCACACGGGACGGCGGGCCGGCGTTACCGTGGACGACGCCATCATGGCGCTGGGCACAGTCCGGGCCCTCTACGTCTCCGCGACGCTGCGGCAGCCAGTTCTCATCGCCGACGTGCTCGCCGGCAAATACAACGACGTCGATGTCCGCACCGGGGGCAACGGCCCCAGCGGGTCGGCGTCGTCCGCACTGGAAGAGGTATCGGCATGAAATTCTCAGTCTTCACCGCTTCCACCCCCGAATGGTCACCCGCGGAGGCCGCATCCACGCTGGCGGCGCAGGGCTGGGACGGCATTGAATGGCGCATCACGGACCAGGTCGGCTCCGACGACCCCGGATTCTGGGCCGGGAACCGCGCCACCTGGCCGATGACAGGGCTGGAGGACAGCGTGCCCGAGATTGCCAGGATCACGCAGGAGTCCGGTCTTGAGTACTCCGGGCTCGGGGGCTATGCGCGGTGCGACAACTATGAGGACGTGGAGCGCATCCTGGCTGTAACTGCGGCCCTTGGTGCCAGGCAGGTGCGCGTGAACGTGCTGCCGCTGGGCAACTCGACCATGGGCGGGCACGCGGCTAGCGGGCTTCCTTACCCGCTGCTGTTCGAATCGGCCCGCGAGCACTTCGAATGGGTGGCGGCCCGCGCGGCGCATCATGGAGTGAAGGCCCTCGTGGAGCTGCACCATGGCACCATCACCGCCTCCGCCTCCGCTGCCCGCCGCTTGGTGGAAGGCCTGGACCCCCAGCATGTGGGCGTCATCCATGACCTCGGCAATCTGGTCATTGAGGGCTGGGAAGATCCACTGCCTGGCCTCCAACTGCTTGGCGAGTATCTGGCACACGTCCACGTCAAGAACTCCCGCTGGATCAAGACCGCTGCCACCGACGAATCCGGGGCCGCTGTCTGGGCGAACGAATGGGCGCCCCTCCAGTCCGGACAGGCCAGCGTGCTCCAGTACTTCCGGGCACTGGCGGAGCTCGGCTACGACGGCTGGGTCACAGTGGAGGATTTCTCCACCGCACTTCCGCTGGAGCAACGAACGGGACAGAACCTGGAATACCTTCGCCGCACCGCGGCCCTGGCCGGACTTTCCGTGCCCGCCGGAATCCGCTAAAAAGCCCTGAACGACCGCTCGCCGGCCGTTGCCCCACGCTCTGAAAGAAAGCCATGCCACAGTCGTTAGCAACCCACCCGGACCGGCTCCTCCCCGCGGATCCCGGTGTGCGGAAGATAGCCCGCTCACTGTTTTCCCGGGTGGAACACCTGCCCATCATTTCCCCGCACGGGCACGTTGATGCAGCCGTCATCGAACAGAACCTGCCCTTCCCGGATCCGGCGGCCCTGCTGGTAACTCCCGATCACTACGTCACCCGGCTCATCCACGCCGGCGGCGTTCCCCTTGACAGACTCGGGATGGGGGACGGGACAGCCGATTCCCGCCAGATCTGGCGCAACTTCTGCGCAGCCTGGCCTCAATTCGAGGGAACGGCCTCGGGATACTGGATCCGACAGGAATTCGAGCACGTGTTCGGCCTCCGGGATGAGCCAAGCACCGAAAACGCGGACCTGACCTTCGACGCCATATCCGCGAAGTTGGAGGAACCGGGCTTCCGCCCCCGGGAGTTATTCAAGGAATTCAACATCGAGGTTCTGGCCACCACCGACGACCCTCTGGACGGGCTGGAAAGCCATGCGGCCTTGGCCGAGGATCCTGCCTTCGCAGGCCGGGTGCTTCCCACCTTCCGTCCCGACGCCTATCTGAATGTCGCCCACCCCGCGTGGGGATCGAATGTGGAGCGACTGCTTGCGGCGTCCGGGGACGGGGCTTCGGGGTATTCCGGCTACCTCACCGCGCTCGAGGGCCGCCGGCGCCACTTCGTGGACCACGGCGCGGTTTCCGCGGACCATGGCGTGCGGACTCCTGCGACGATCAAACTGGACCGGGGGGACGCGGAGCGGATCTTCGAGCGGGCACGGAACGGCGCCGCGACGGCCGAGGACCGGGAGGTGTTCGAAGCCCACATGCTTTACGAGATGGCCCGGATGTCGGTGGAGGACGGACTCGTGATGACCATCCATCCGGGGTCCTACCGCAACCACCACGGCCCGACTCTTGCTGCCTACGGTGCCGACACCGGCCACGACATCCCATTCGCGGCGGGATACACCGAGGCGATCCGGCCCCTGCTGCAGGACTTCGGAACCGCCAAGGACTTCCACCTGGTGCTCTTCACCCTGGACGAGACCGTTTTTTCCCGGGAACTGGCACCCCTCGCGGGCTTCTACCCGTCCGTCTACATCGGCGCACCGTGGTGGTTCCTTGACGCCCCGGACGCGATGCTTCGGTTCCGCTCCGCTGTCACCGAGACCGCCGGCTTCTCGCGGTCTTCCGGGTTCATCGACGACACCCGGGCGTTCTGTTCCATCCCTGCCAGGCACGACACCTCGAGGCGCATCGAGGCGGCCTTCCTGGCCCGTCTCGTGTCCGAACACCGGGTCAGTGAGCAACGAGCCCACGAACTCATCGTGGACGTCGTCGATTCCGCCCCAAGGCGGGTTTTCAAGCTATGACCACCCATGCCATCCCGGAACTCAACCGCAAGGTGCGGGCGCTGCCGAAGGCCCCGGTGCGCATAGTCCACCTGGGACTGGGCGCCTTCCACCGGTCGCACCAGGCCTGGTACACCCACCATGCCGGCGATGCTTCAGAATGGGGTATCGCCGCCTTCACCGGACGGCGCCCCGACGCCGCCGAGGCCCTGGCCGCGCAGGATGGTCTGTTCACCATGATCGAACGATCCACTGAGCTTGATACTTTTGAGGTGATCGGCAGCATCGTGGAGGCGGTGGACGGGCGGGACCTCGTGCGACTCGACGAACTCGTGGCCGCCCCAACGACCTCTATCGTGACGCTCACCATCACGGAGGTCGCCTACCGGGTCGAGGAGGAAGTCATCGCGAACCGGACGGCGGCCATCGCCGGTGGGGACCCCGGGACCCCGACGACGCCCCTGGGCCGCCTGGTGCACGCCCTCGCCGCGCGCCGCGCTGCCGGTGCTGGGCCGATGGCCGTGGTCTGTTGCGACAACCTCTCCGACAACGCAACCGTCGCCCGCAAGGCCGTGGCGCGCCTGGCGGACTCCGTGGACCCGGAACTCGCCGGCTGGATCGGGCGGAACGTCAGTTTTGTCGGCACGTCCGTGGACCGGATCACGCCGCGGACAACTGCCGAGGACCTCGCTGAAGTCCGGGAAACCTGCGGCTTCCGCGACAGTTCGGCAGTAGTTGCCGAGCCTTTCCGTGACTGGGTCCTGAGCGGGGACTTTCCAGCCGGCCGGCCGCGCTGGGAAGACGCCGGAGCAGTGTTCGTCGACGAGATCGAACCCTATGAGAACCGCAAGTTGTGGCTCCTCAACGGAGCCCATTCGCTGATGGCCTATGCTGGCCAACTCCGCGGGCACACCACGGTGGCGGAGGCACTTGCGGATCCGCTCTGCCTGGCTGCCGTTGAGGCGTTCTGGGACGAGGCATCTGCGCATCTGCACGGCAAAGACCTTGACATCCCGGCATATCGCGAGGCATTGCGTGCGCGCTTCGGCAACGGGCGGATCGCCCACCACCTGTCCCAGATTGCAGCTGACGGCACCACCAAACTGCGGATGAGGGCAGCGCCGGTGCTCAAAGCGGAACGTGCCGGAGGGCAGTTGGGGTCTGCCAGCGCGTTGATGCTGGCAGCGTGGGCCGACTACACCTCCACCGCCCCCAAGGTCCAGGACCCGCTGGCTGACGACATCGCTGCCGCCAACGCCATGGCCGGCGAGGAACGGGTTGCCGCGCTGCTGGCGCTGGTATCACCGGAATTGGCGCAGGACCCTGGCGTCGTTGCGCTGGTCTACGGCCTCGTCGGTACCTTCAACCCGCAATCCGGGCCCCAACACAATTCCCACCACCCTTCGAACGCGGCGGCGTCACCGAGCGCGTCACTTCCTGGAAAGAACGGCTGACCCCATGAAAATCATTGCTGCGGAGGTCTTTGTGACCAGTCCGTCCCGTAATNATCGCGGCGGTGGATATGGCGTTGTGGGATATCAAGGGCAAGATGGCCGGGATGCCGGTGTACCAGCTGCTGGGCGGGGCGTCGCGGACCGGGTTGCGGGCCTACGGGCACGCCTCGGGCGCGGACCTGCCGTCGTTGTTTGATTCGGTCCGGGAGCATCTGGAGCTGGGGTACAAGTCGGTGCGGATCCAGACCGCGGTGCCCGGGATCAAGGCGGTGTACGGGGTCGCGGCGCAGGCGCAGGCCTCGGGGGAGCGCTACGACTACGAGCCGGCCGGGCGGGGGGCGTTCCCGGTGGAGGAGGACTGGGACACCCGGGCGTACCTGCGGCACCTGCCGGGTGTGTTTGAGGCGGTGCGGAACGAGTTCGGCCCCGAACTGCCGCTGCTCCATGACGGGCACCACCGGATGACCCCGATCCAGGCCGCGAAGCTGGGCAAGGCGCTGGAACCCTACGACCTGTTCTGGCTGGAGGACTGCACCCCGGCGGAGAACCAGGAGGCGCTGCGCCTGGTCCGGGCGCACACCACCACCCCGCTGGCGATCG
>NZ_JBVAYX010000014.1:0-87706 GCF_055412825.1 Pseudarthrobacter linnaei | reverse complement strand
GTGGGAGAGTAGGTCACCGCCGGAACATCATTAAACGGTCGAGAGCCCCAACCACACGGTTGGGGCTCTCCCGCATTTAACCCACAAACCGGCTGTTCACAGTTGAGGGTGTAATCGCTGGCTGGATGTTGGCTGGCGCGTCGGTCCCGGGGCAGCGATGCGCAAACGCAGCCGGAGGCCCTATTCTGTGTCACCGTTCGCAGTGGAGTTCTTCGCACACCCGCTCAGGTCGGTCAACGGCGCACCCGATAGCGCAGGTGAAGCACCCGGTTGCCCTGAATCACCACGTCGGGATCCTCCAGCAGGTGCTGTGAATGGACCGACCCGAAGAAGCGCTTGCCGGACCCGAACACGACGGGTGCGACGTCCATGCGCACCTCGTCGACCAGGCCCGCGGCTAGCACCTGGCCACCGACGTCGCCAGCGGCGACCTCGACGATGCGGTCACCCGCGAGCTCCTGCGCCTTGGCCACGGCTGACTCGACGCCGCCGACAAAGTGAAACGGCGCCTCGGGGTCCCAGCCCTCGGGCTCCGGCCGGTGTGTCACGACGACCACGTGGTCGATTCCGCTCGGAGGCTTCCCGTCCCAGCCGTCCGTTATGTCGAAGACGTGGCGGCCGGCGATTGTCACCCCGATCTGGTCCCAGTACGCCCGGGTGTAGTCGTAGGATGTCTGCGACACCTTGAGCTCTCCGCTCTCGTCCAATGGGACGTCGCCGCTGGACAACCAGTCGAACAGCTGTCCGGGCTGGTCGTTCTCGTCCGCGATGAAGCCGTCCACGGACACCGAGCTGTACATGACCACTTTGCCCACGGGGCTCTCCTTTGCTTTGGGGTGCCTCATAGTAGCGCGTGAGTAGCGCCGTGTGGTGTCGTGCCGGACGCTACCCTTGGGGCGGGCGTTGCCTGCCCTGATCTGCGGTGGACGCTCGAAGCGCGATCGACGGACGACTCGGACACTTCCGCGGCTGCGCCCTCGGGCTCGGCAACCTCACCTGCTTTATCGCCGGATCGCTACTCGAGTCCGGCGGCTTCAGGCCGCTGTTACACCTGGATTATGACCAGCCCACAAACCACCACGGAACAAGCCCCGCCCCGGCGTCGTTGTGGTTCCGTGGGCTAGTTTTCGACCAGCCCGGTTGCCGCTTCCGTTCAAAGGACTTACTCATGACCGCTCGGACCATTGTCATCACCGGAGCCAGCGACGGCATCGGCGCGTCCGCCGCGCGGACGCTGAGCCAACAGGGGGAGCGTGTGGTCGTCGTCGGGCGTTCCGCGGAGAAGACCGAGCGGATCGCCCGGGAGATCGGCGCGGACTTCTTCGTCAGCGACTTCGCGGAGCTGGCACAGGTGCGCCAACTCGCCGCGCAGCTGAGGGAGAAGTACCCGCGGATCGATGTCCTTGCCAACAACGCCGGCGGCATCATGGGAAAGCGTGAACTGACCGTGGACGGCCACGAGAAAACCTTCCAGATCAACCACCTGGCCCCGTTCCTGCTCACCACAGAGCTGATGGACGTCCTCAGCGCCAGCCACGCCACCGTCATCAACACCTCCAGCGCCGCTAACGGTTTCGGTAAGCTGGACCTGTTCGACCTCGACTCGGCGCAGGGTTACTCCACCAACCGGGCGTACGGCACCGCGAAGCTCGCGAATATCCTCTTCACCAGTGAGCTCGACAGCCGCTACGGCGGCGAAGGGATCAGGACCGCGGCGTTCCACCCCGGCGTCGTTGCCACTAATTTCGCAGCGGAGTCCACCAGCCCGATGCGGCACGCCTACAAGACGTTTCTCAACCGGTTCCTGCTGAGCCCCGAACAGGGCGCAGACACGCTCGTGTGGCTTGCCACGGCCACGCCGGGGCAGGACTGGATCTCCGGCGCGTACTACGCGAAGCGGGCGCTGGCGAAGGCCAACAAGCAGGCGTACGACCCGGAGCTGGCACGGGAGCTGTGGGACCGCAGCGCGGCCATGGTGGGCGCTGACCTCGACGAGCTTGATCGCCGGGTCTAGTCACCGGGTCTAGTCACCGGGTGCAGCAGGCCCCTGCCAGCAAATCACCGGTGGAAGCAGCCGGTGGCCGGCCCGCCTGGGCCGCAGCCGCCCGCCGTCGCCGGTAGAAGCAGCAGCAGCCAGCCAGCCGCGGGCACAGGTGCACGGAAACTAACGGGCGGTGTTTACCTTGTCGATCGCTGTCAGCGCACTCTCCATGCTCCCAGCCAGTTCGCTGGCCGGGGCCGGCCTGGCGAATAGGTAGCCCTGCAGGGAGTCGCAGCCGCGGTCCATGAGGTACCGGGCCTGGGCCGGCGTCTCGATGCCCTCGGCTGTGACCTTCAGGCCCAGACCGTGCGCGGCGTCGATCATGGTGCCGAAGAACGGCAGCTGTTCCTGGCCGGTCTTAATCATCGCCACAAAGGAGCGGTCGATCTTGACCTTGTCCAGCGGCAGCTCCTTGAGCCGGCCGAGGGACGCGTAGCCCGTGCCGAAGTCGTCCATCGCGATCCGCACGCCGGCTTCCCGCAGCTGGCGCAGCTGGCGCAGCACGTCAGAATCCGACTCGAAGAACACGCTCTCGGTCAGCTCCAGCATGAGCTGCCGTGGGTCCACGCCGGTGGACGCCACGATCGCGAGCACGTCCGTGGCGAAGTCGCGGTTCTGGAACTGCAGGCCGGAGATGTTCACCGCGACGCTGTACGCAGCGTCGCCCGCCAGCCAGGGCCGGATTTCGGCGCAGGCCCGGCGCATGACCTCGTCGCCGATCTCGCGGATCAGTCCGCTTTGCTCGGCAACGGGCAGGAACTGGTTGGGCGGAACCAGCCGGCCGTGGCGCTCCCAGCGCGCAAACGCCTCAAACTGCACCACCGCGCCGAGACGGGGGGACACCACGGGCTGGTAGTGGACCGAAATCTGCCCCAGCTCCACCGCCTGCCGCAGCCCGGCCTGGCCGTCGGCTTTGGTGCCCGCGATGTTCAGCATCTCCTGCCGGAACCGCAGCCAGGCGTTCTTGCCGCCGGTCTTTGCCGCCGTCATGGCCGCATCGGCCTGCCGCAACAGCTCGGCGCCGTCGAGCGTCTGGGCGGACCTGGACGCCAGGCCCATGCTCACGCCGGGGCGGATCAGCGAGCCGCCGGCGCGCAGCGGCTCGGACAGCGACTCCGCTATCCGCTTGGCGACTGCGTCCGCGTTGAGGCACTCCGTGAGAAGCACCGCGAATTCGTCACCGCCCAATCTGGCCACGGTGTCGTGCGGCCGCACACAGTTGCGGAGCCGGCTCGCTACCTCCACCAGCACCTCGTCCGCGGAGGAGCGGCCCAGCATGTCATTGAGGTTCTTAAAGTCATCCACGTTCAGGAGCAGCACGTCCACCGGGTCCGGCCGGTGCAGCGCCGCGGCGAGCCGCTCGTTGAACAGCGTGCCGTTGGGCAGCGAGGTCAGCGGATCGCGCAGCACGCCGGCCCGCAGCTGGTCATCATGCCCGACGAACGCGGCGGGAGCGTCCGCGGAAGCAGCTTCAGTACGCCGGCCGCGGGTGGCGGCGTCCGCGGCAGAGCCGGGGCCCGCTGCAGTGCCGGCGATAGCGCCGCCGTCGTGCGCGGTCCCGCCGTGGCGGTTTCCGGAAGCCGGAGCCGGACGGTGCCCGGTGCCGCGGACCGAGAGCGCGACGGACCGCGCGGACGGGCCCGCGCCGGCGTCGGAAGGCAACAGCGAGCAGGTGATCTCCACGGGGAGCTCAAAGCCGTCGGCGCGGCGGCCGGAACCGGCGAAGGGCTGGCCGGTGCGGGGCGCTGAGGCGCCCAGGCCGGCGAGGACGCCATGGAAGGGTTCGCGGGAGTTCTCAGCCAGGAGCAGGAAGAAATCGGCGCCCAGCAGCTGGACCCGGGAGTAGCCGAAGAGCTCCTCAGCGGCGGCGTTCAGGAACGCGATGGACCCGACCGGATCCAGCAGCAGCAGCGGGTCCGGGCCATGCTCCAGCAGCAGTTGTGCGAGTCCAGATTGCATTTTGTTTTGCCTGCCCCCAAGCGATGGATGTGAAGTGGCAGCCAGCCCTGTGGAGAACACGGCGGGCTGCGCTCACTGAATCATATGTGGTGCGGGCGCCGCACGTGATACGCGTCATTCCGCGGCCCCACAATGTGTCGCCCCGCAGTCCCCGGGCTCCTATGCGGCGGGCAGCGGAACACTTTCCAGCGCCGCAATGGCGGCGGTGGAGTTGCGGATGCCGAGCTCCCTGCGGAGCTCGGGCTCCGGCCGGGAGAAGAGGAAGCCCTGCAGGGCGTCGCAGCCGTGGTCCATCAGGTAGCGGGCCTGCTCCGGGGTTTCGATGCCCTCGGCCGTGACCTTCAGGCCCAGGCTGCGCGCCATGTGGATCATAGAGGTCAGGATGGGCAGCTTCTCCGCCCCGGTGCGCAGCATGGAGACGAAGGATTTGTCGATCTTGACGATGTCGACGGGGAGGTCCTGGAGCCTGCCCAGCGAGGAATAGCCGGTGCCGAAGTCGTCCAGGGCAACCCGGACCCCTGCCTCGCGCAGGGTCACAAGCTGGGTGATGACCTGGCACTGGGCGTCGAAGAACACGCTCTCCGTCACCTCCAGCACCAGCTGGCGCGGGTCCACGCCGGCCCAGGCCGCAATGTCCAGGACGCGTTCGGCGAAGTCCGGGTGCTGCAGCTGCACCCCGGATACATTGACGGCGAGGGTCCGGCGCGGGTCCTCGGCGAGCCAGGGCTGCAGCTCGGCGCAGCTGCGCCGCAGTACTTCATCCCCGATCTCCCGGATCAGGCCGCTGCGCTCCGCGGTCTCAATGAACTCGTCGGGGGGAACGAGACGCCCCTCCCGCTGCCAGCGGGCCAGGGCCTCGAACTGCACAACTTCCAGTTGGTCCGTGGACACCACCGGCTGGTAATGCACGACGATCTGCCCCAGTTCCACGGCTCGCCGCAGTCCGGCGGTCAGCTGGGTGCGTTCCAGCAGCGCAGTGAGCATCTCCGGCCGGAAATGAACGTAGCAGTTCTTGCCGGCCTCCTTGGCCGCATACATGGCCAGGTCGGCCTGGCGGAGCAACTCTGAGGAGCTCACGGTCCCGGTGCCCCGCGAGGCAACGCCCAGGCTCAGCCCCGGCCTCATAAAGGCGCCCTCGATGGAGACCGGGGCGTTTAGAGTGGCCACGACCCGCTGCGCCACCGCGTCGGAATCGTTGCAGCCGACCAGCAGGACGACGAACTCGTCCCCGCCCAAACGTGCCACGGTGCCATGCGGCCCGACGCACTTGCGCAGCCGCCGGGAGATCTCCACGAGCATCTCGTCCCCTGCCTGATGGCCCAGGACGTCGTTAACTTCCTTGAAATCGTCCAGATCCAGCAGCAGCACGTGGACCGGTCCGGGGGTCAGCAGCGCGTCAGCGGCGCGTTCGGTGAAGAGCATCCGGTTGGCCAGCCCGGTCAGTGGGTCCTGAAAGGCGAGCTCCTTGAGCTTGTCGGCCTGTTCGGCGAGCTCCTCCATGGCGCGGCGGGCCTGGTCCTGTGCTCGCTGCCGCGACGTGATGTCGCGGAAGTTCCAGATCCGGCCCACGATCACGTCATTGACCGTCTGCGGGCGGGAGCACAGCTCCACAGTGCGTCCGTCCTTGAACACCAGCACGTCGTGGCTCTGTTGGAGCTTCCCGGAATACAGCTTCGCGACTTTCTGCAGGAAATAGTCCGGATCGAGCAGTTGTTCGGAAATGAAGGTGACCAGCGCCGCCGGGTCCTCCGCCGCGATGAGCTCCGGCGGCATACCCCACAACTTGAGGTACTGGTCATTGACGCCGGTGATCAGGCCGTCGTTGGAGACCACCACAATGCCGTCTGCGGCGGTTTCCAGGGTGGCATCCAGCAGCGAGACCGCCAGCCGGCGGCCGGCGTCGGTGTCCTCCCGGTGGCTTCCATCCCGGACGGCAACCGCCACGCCCGGTCCGTCGTCGAGCGTGACCAGCGAGCAGGTAATCTCCAGCGCGATTTCGCTGCCATCCCGACGCCGGCCTGCCGCCGCGAACGGCCGCCTGCCCGCCTCGCCGCCTCGGCCCAGCCGGCCAAAGACCCGCAGGAAGCCGCCGCGCTCGTGCTCGGAGAGCAGGAGGTTATGGTCAGCACCGAGCAACTGCTCGCGCGGATAGCCGAAGAGCCGCTCCGCTGCCGAGTTCACTAATGCGATAGTTCCGTCTGCGCTCAGCAGCAAGAAAGCATCGGGTCCCTGTTCGAGCAGGCTCTCTTCAATCCCAGTTCCCACGGCGATACCGGCCCCCAAGCGACGGATGGTGTGTTAATGCCTGTCGCGGCGGCGCCGCGGACAACGCGTTTCCTGAATCATAGGGTCCATTGCGCCCGTGTCCAGTACCCCGGGGCCGTAGTGAGCCGCGTCACGGGATTGTGACGGTAGATCGGACCGAGACGGAGTTACCGGTGCCCGGCAACCCGGTCTCCCTGCAGGGCAGCGAATGCCGCGGCGGAGCGGGCGATGGCGGCTGCCAGCTCGGGCTCTGCGGTGGAGCCGGAGAACATGAAGCCCTGCAACGAATCGCAGTCGAGGTTCATCAGGTACCGGGCCTGCGCCGCGGTCTCCACACCTTCCGCCGTGACGCTCAGGCCGAGGCCGTGGGCCATGGCGATCATGCAGCTGAGGATCGGCAGCTTTTCGTTGCCGGTACGGATCATGGAGGTGAAGGACTGGTCGATTTTGAGGGTGTCCACGGGCAGGTCCTGCAGCCGGCCAAGTGAGGAGTAACCGGTGCCGAAGTCGTCGAGGGCCACCCGCACTCCGCCTTTGCGGAGGGCCGTCAGCTGCTGGAAGACGTGGCAGTCGTCGTCGAAGAACACACTTTCGGTGACCTCCAGGACCAGCTGCCGCGGATCCACGCCGGTGGACCGTGCGACGGCCAGCACCAGCTCGGCGAAGTCCCCGTGCTGCAACTGCACTCCGGAGACGTTAACGGCGAGGGAGCGCGATGCGTCCTCGGCGAGCCAGGTTTTCAGTTCGGTGCAGCCCTTCAGAAGCACCTCGGTGCCGATCTCGACGATCAGGCCGCTGCGCTCCGCCGCCGGGATGAACTGCTGGGGCGGGACCGTTTCGCCGTCGCGCTCCCAGCGGGCCAGCGCCTCAACCTTGACCGCGACGCCGAGCCGGGACGAGACGATCGGCTGGTAGTGCACGGTGATCTGGCCGGCGTCCACGGCCATCCGCAGCCCGGCCTCCAGCTCGGTGCGCTCCACGAGTGACTTCATCATCTCCGGGCGGAACCTCAGGTACCTGTTTTTCCCCGCAGTCTTCGCCGCGTACATCGCGACGTCGGCGCGGCGCAGCAGCTCGGAGGCGTCCACGGTGTCCTCGTTAAGGGACGCCAGCCCGAGGCTCAGGCTCGGGCGCAGCATGGTCCCGTCGATCCAGAGCGGCACCCGCAGCGAGTCGATGATCCGCTCGGCCACCGCCACGGGGTCCAGTGAGCCAACCAGCAGCACGACGAATTCGTCACCGCCCAGGCGTGCTACAACGTCTTGGGGGCGGACACAGTTCCGCAGCCGCCGGCTGACCTCGATCAGCATCTGGTCGCCGGCATGGTGGCCCAGGATGTCGTTGACTTCCTTGAAGTCGTCCAGGTCCAGGAGCAGGACGTCGACGGCGATGCTCCACGGCCCGCGCAGTGCCGCCTCGAGGTGGTCGTTGAAGAGCTGCCGGTTGGACAGCCCGGTCAGCGGGTCCTGGAACGCGAGGGCCTTGAGCTGCGCGGCCTGCTCGGCGAGGTCAGCCATCGCCTGGGTGATCCTGTCCTGCGCGACCCGGGCGGGGGTGACATCCCGGAAACTCCAGACGCGCCCGACCACCCGGTCCGCGACCTTCTGCGGGCGCGAATAGCGTTCGAGGGTGCGGCCGTCCAGGAAGTCCAGGACGTCGTGGCTTTCGGCTTCCGGTTCGGCGTAGAGCGCAGCGATCTTCTCAACGAACTGCGCGGGGTCCACCAGCTGGTCCAGGACGAAGCCCATCACGGCGTCGTCGTCCTCGGTGGCCAGCAGCTCGCGCGGGACGCCCCACATGGAGATGAACTGGTTATTGACACTGGCGATCCGGCCGTCGCCGCCGACAACGAGGATGCCGTCGGCCGTGGATTCCAGCGTGGCGCTGAGCAGGGACATCGCTTCTCGGAGCCCGGCGTCCGCCGCCAGGCGGTGGGAGGTGTCCCGGACGGCGACGGCCATGCTGAGGGGGGCGTCGTCGCTTTCCTTTGCCAGCAGCGAGCAGGCCACTTCGCCCTGGAATTCGGTGCCGTCCCGGCGCACACCGTAGGCCTCGACCGGCGGGAGGCTGGGGGTGGCGGGGGCCGTTGCGGCGGGGGCCGGGTTGCCGTAGGCCGCGCCCGGTGCCGGGGCGGCGTCGGAACCGGTGTCGGCCTCCTTGCGGAGGGCGAAGAAGAGACGCTGGAGTCCGCTGCGGAAGCCTTCGGCGAGGAGCATCCGGTGGTCTTTGCCCAGGAGCTCGTCGCGGGAGTAGCCGAACATGCGTTCGGTGGCGGCGTTGACCAGGCGGATGGTGCCGTCTTCCGCGACCACCAGGAGGGCATCGGGGCTGGATTCCAGCACCGACTCGAAGCCGGGCGGCGGGTGCGCGGAAGCCGTCACGGTGCCACCGCTGTACATATGTGAGACCACCGGTAGTTCAATTAGAGTCCCTCCCTCAGGAAATCATAGGGGCCTCGCCGCCGGGCGACGTCCAAGCCGGTGCCGTGGCGTTTCGGCGGGGCTTGGTTCGGCCGGCGGTTGTGGGTGGGGAGGGCGACGGGGGCGGTGGGTGGTTACGGCGACCGGTGTCCGGCGGCGCTCAGGTGGGTGGTGCTTGGGTTGGTGGCGCGGCCGCGCCCCAGGCCGCGGACCGTCCAGCCCGCCGCCTCCCAGACCCCAGCGTCGACGGCGTTCCGGGCGTCCAGGAGGGTGCGGCGCCGGACCAGCGCCCCGGCGACGGCGGGCTGGAGCGAGGCGTACTCCTCCCACTCGGTTAGCAGCAGCACAAGCTCCGCTCCTTCCAGGGCCGCAGACGTGGACGGCTCGAAGCGCAGCTGCGGGTAGCGGAGCCACGCGTTGTTGATCGCCGCAGGGTCCGTCACCGTGACATGGGCGCCGGCCGACGCCAGCTGGAGTGCCACGGCCAGGGCAGGGGAGTCCCGGATATCGTCCGTGTCCGGTTTGAAGGCCGCACCGAGCACGGTGACGCGGCGGCCGCCGAGCTGGCCGCCGCACAGTTCCCGGGCCAGCCCGACGGTGCGGGAACGCTGGTCCTGGTTGATGGAATCCACCACCGCCATCCATTGATCCACCGAAGCCACGCCCAGACCCGCGGCCTGGACCCGGAGCGAGCGGATGTCCTTGGGCAGGCAGCCTCCACCGAAGCCCAGGCCGGCATGGAGGTACCGGCTTCCGATGCGCGGATCAAAACCCATTGCCGCGCCCAGCTGTTTCACGTCGGCGCCGGTTGCGTCGCAGAGCTCGGCCATGGCATTGATGAAACTGAGCTTCGTGGCAAGGTACGCGTTCGACGCCGACTTGATCAGTTCCGCCGTCGCGAAGTTGCAGACCAGTCGCGGAATCCCGGCGGCCAGCAGGGGCTCGTAGACGGCATCGAGGGCTGCCGTGATGGACGCGCCGGTGCTGCGATCCTCGGGGACGCCGTACACCAGCCGGTCCGGGATCAGCGAGTCCTTGACCGCGGTGCCCTGGCGCAGGAATTCGGGGTTCCAGCCCAGGAGCACGTCCGGCCGCGGCGACAGTACACCGCTGAGCATGTCCACCGTTCCGACCGGGACGGTGGACTTGCCCACGACCGCGGACCGTGCGGCCAGATGGGGGAGCAGCGCCTCCGTGGCGGAGACGAGGTAACTGAGGTCGGCGCCGTCGGAGGTCTTGGACTGCGGCGTGCCCACGCAGAGGAAATGCAGCTGGGCGCGGGCGGCGTCGGCGAATTCCGTGGAGAAGCTGAGCCTTCCGGTTGCGATGCCGTCGCGCAGGAGCTCGTCCAGCCCCGGCTCGAAGAACGGTGCCGCACCGCGGCCCAGCTGCTCCACCTTGGCGGCATCGACGTCGATCCCCACCACGCTGTGGCCCATCGAGGCGAGGGTGGCCGCGTGCACGGCTCCCAGGTAACCGCAGCCGATCACGGAAATTCTCACAGGGCGACTCCTTGAGGGGTTGTTCTGGGGATGTGGGCGGGGAGGACGGCCTGGTAATGCTGGACCAGCTCGGCACCGAGGGCGGACCACGTCCGTCCCTGGACCGATGCGTGGGCCGCCGCTGCGAACGCGCGGCGCTTGGCGTCGTCGCCCATCAGGTCCGCCACGTGGGAACGCAGCGCGGCAAGATTCCCCGGCTCATACAGCCACCCGGTGCGCGAGTTCTCGACAAGGTCCAGCGGGCCGCCGCGGCCGGTGGCAACCACCGGAACGCCGGAGGCCATCGCTTCCTGGATGGTCTGGCAGAAGGTCTCGAACTCGCCGGGGTGGACGAAGAGATCGAAGGACGCCACCGCGCGGGCCAGCTCCCCGCCGCCGAGGAAGCCGGTGAAGACCGCGTCCGGCAGCGCGTTCTCGAGGGCCTGCCGCTGGGGTCCGTCGCCCACAATCACGAGCCGCGTGCCGGGCACATCGGCCAGCACGGCGAGGTCCTGCACCTGCTTTTCGACCGCGAGCCGTCCCACGTAGCCGATGATGCGCTCGCCGGCCGGGGCGACGGCGGCCCGCCAGCGGGCGTCGCGCCGGGCCGGGGAGAACCGGTCCGTGTCCACGCCGCGCCGCCACATCTCGACCCGCGGAATGCCGCGGCCGCGGAGCTGGTTGAGCGCGAAGCTGGAGGGGGCGAGGGTCCGGGATGCCAGCAGGTGGATGTTCTCCACCCGGTTCCACGCCCAGTTCTCCAGGAAGGGGACTCCATAGCGCCCGGCGTAGCCCGGGACCTCTGTCTGGTAGACGGCGATGGTGGGGATCCCCAGCTGGTGGGCGGCCTGCGCCGCGCGCCAGCCGAGCACGAACGGCGACGCCAGGTGGACGACGTCGGGGGCATACCCGGCAAGGATTCGCTTGACCCGGGAGACACCGCCCATCGCCACTCGGACGTTCGCGTAGCCGGCCAGCGGCACCGAGGGCAGCCGGTGGACATGCGCCCCGTAAACCTCGCTGGGCGACTCGGCGTCCTGCGCCGACGGCGCGATCACGAGCACCTCGTCTCCGCGCTCCTGCAGATGCTCCAGGACCCGCAGGATTGAGTGGGTGACCCCATTCATCAGCGGCAGGAATGACTCAGCAACAATTGCGATCCTCACCCCTCCACAGTGCGGGGGCAGGCTGTCGGCGCGGGGGTGGGCGCATGGCGGGGGAGGGAAGAGTGGGTTAACGGGGCGGTGGGAGGCCTGGCCCAGAACCTGGTGTGCTTCCGTTCCAGCCTCGGCCCGAGCCTGACCTCCGCTTCGTGTGCGATGCCACCCCGCCACCGGGGCATGCCCTCCCTCCGGGCCAGCGGCTGGACATAATCCAGATATGCCCGGTCTTTAGAGCGAAGAATGAGCATGTCCACCCGGGCCGCGGCCGCGTCCGCACTCCAGGCGGTGACTGGGACCCCGGTGGCGGGTGTGGTCGGGGCTCAGCCCGAAATCCTGCATGCTGCAGATCGAGCCCGTTCGTGGGATGGGTTGACCGCGCGATGGCATGCGCGGATACTCCCCGATATGACTGACGCAGCGACGGAAGGGGCGGGCGACGGAGCCCATCGCGGCCGGGAGCCGATGAACTGGGGCAACTTCTGGAGACGCCCGGAGGTTGTTATCCCTGCCGCAATAGCCTTGCTTGTTGCCTTGCTGGGAAGCTACCTGGCAAAGCCGCCTCCCGACGTCGTTGCAGAGTGCAGCCGCCAAAACCCCGGTGCGACGGGGAAGTTGGTGCCCGCCGGAGATCAGAAGTACGTCATCGAGGGCTGCCGGCAGCCCGGAATGCCCGGAGTCAATGAGAACGGCCTGTGGCGCGTGGAGCTGGAAAGTTTTAGGATCCCAAACACGTCCATGGCCAGCGAATTCACGGACGCGGAAGTTTTCGCCACGGACTGTCCAGCGCTTGGCTTCGACTACCTCTACTCGAACCAGGGCCTGGCCATCCATACACGGTTCACTGTGCAAAACACGCAAACCGTCTCAGGGGTCGACGGGCGTCCCATGAACATCTATGAAGCTCGCGGAATCCCTGAGGCTGCGGTTGCGTCCTCGGGGGAACGGCTCATTGTCATTATCAACGCACGGAACCAGCTTCAGAGCGTGACGTGCGAGCCGCTTTCAGCTGTGACTACGTTCACTGCCTCGCCCAAGGCCTAACTTTGGCGTGCCGATCCGCCGGTGGACGCGGACTACCAGCCGGTCCCCGACGGCGTCACCTCCCACACGGTACTGGTCACCAACCTGGCCAACCGGGTGCAGCCCATCATCCGCTACGACCTCGGAGACCGGGTCACGCCGGCGACCGGTCCGTGCCCGTGCGGCAGTCCTTTCCCTGCCGTGAAAATCGAGGGTCGTGCCGGGGACTTGGTGTCCTTCGGGGCGCCTGACGGTCGCGCCGTGACCATCCTGCCGCTGGCACTGGGCACGGTGATCGAGGAGACCGCCGGAGTCCGCCGGTTCCAGGCCATCCGCACCGGGCCGGGGACCCTGCGCCTGCGGCTGGAGGTCAGCCCGGGCACCGACCGGGCGCAGGTGCAAAGAGCAGTCGAGGAACGGTTGGGCAGCTTCTTCGCGGACCAACGGGCTGGAATTATTGCCATCGAACAGGCAGATGAGCCGCCCCGGACCGACCGCGGGGGCAAATTCCGGCAGGTCTGGTCCGCTTGAGCGCGCTTGGCAGCCGGGAAGACGTGGTGGGGAAGGCCAGGACCGGCGGCGAGGCCGCGGCCGGACCTACTGCGGGCCCAGGAGCTCCCGGGCCTGCCGCTGGGCCTCGAGCTGTTCGGCGGTGACGATGGCGCCGCGGAGGAACCCGGCCTCGGCGATGACCCGGCGCAGCTCGGCGACGGTCCGCGGCGTGCCCACCCCGAGGTGCGCCATGGCATGGCAGTTGGCGCAGAGCGGCACGAGATCGGTGATCGGATCGAGTTCATAGGTGCTGCCGAGTTGGGAGACCGGGACGAGGTGGTGGACCGGGATGAAGCCCAGGGCGATCTCGCCGAACCTCTGCTCGAACGAGAACCCGCAGGCCGCGCAGCTGCTGCCGTGGTGCGCGATGCAGGCCCGCCGCGCGTCGGGGTCCTGCTCGTAGCGGTTCACCACGACCCGGATGACCGCGTCCGGCGGGTAGGTGCCGGGACCGGGCCGGGTGGGGTCCGGGCCGGGCAACGGCCCGAAGTCCCGCCACAGAGCCCGGATCGCCGCTTCCTCGGCCGGCTGGACGATTAGCTGGGCGGCATCATCATCCCAGTGGACACCGGGCATCGCCTCCCCGAGAACGTCGACGGGGATCTGCTCGCCGGGCGGCAGGAGGGCATCAAAGGCCACCTGCACATACACCGGGGCCGCGTCCGGCAGGACTCCGCCCAGGACGATCGATTGCCGCCCGGCTTCGGGCTGTTCCGAGACCACGACTCCATGGCCGATGAGTCCCCGGCCGTGGTCGCCCTGCAGGAGCAGCCAGGCGTCCGTGCCCGCGGCGATGCTTCCCGGGCTGCCCACGCACCAGCGCTCAAGGTGCAGCCCGGTCGCGGCCACACGGTCGGCGGCGGCGGCGTAGTTCCAGTCATTCGAGCAGTCCGGGTTCCAGTCCAGGAAGATGGCGGTCATCTGGCCATTCTCGCAGGAGCGGACCGCAGTAAAATTGACCTTAGAGGTGTTGGACATGACCGGGTCCGTTGTGGTTCTGCTGATAATCCTGGCTGTGGTTGCCCTGTATGCCATCGTGGGCACGGTGGTGCTGGTGATTCGCGACGGCCGAGGCCACATTCCGCTGGAGAAATCGGACCGTCCCTGGTCCGCGGGGAACCTGCCGAGCCTGCCGTACTCCCTGGTCCGCTTCTGACCGCCGCCCTCTGGTGGACGCAGGCTCCACTAACGTCCGGCGGCTGCCCCCGCGGTCAGCCGACAGAGCCGGCCGTAGCGGTCCGCAAGTTCCTCGGGCGTGAGTTCTCCCTCGATCCGGTACCACTGGGCGACACCGGTGCACATGGTGGTGATGGCGCGGCTCGTCTCGCGGGGGTGCGGCGCGTCAAAGATGCCGGCGGCCACGCCTTCGTCGATGATCCCGCTGAGGAGCCCCTGCTGGCGGTCGCGGGCCGCAATGTGTTCGGTGCGCGCGGATCCCTCCAGGCTGCGGATCTCGCTCAGGGCGATGAAGGCCAGTTCCCCCCGGTGCGCGTGGAACAGGGTGAGGCAGCGGACCAGCCGGTCAAACCGGTCCAGGACCGACTGCGGGCCATCGGCCAGTGCTGCCGTGCTCCGGCTCCAGAGCTCACTCATGGCCTCGGCGTCGAGCGCCACGAGCAGCGCCTGCTTGGACGGGAAGTGGTGGTAGAGGCCCGGGACGGACAGGCCCGCCCGGGTCGCAACCTGGCGGATCGTGGTCCCGTGGTAGCCGTTTTCCATGAAGCAGGACAAAGCTGCTGCCAGGACCGGGCGCAGTGCCGGCGGCGAGAAATCCTGCCACCCTCCGTCGGCGCCCGCCGTCCCCGGGTGCCGCGTCCCCGTCGCCGCAGCCGGCTCCGTTGAATCTGTGACACGCTGTCCGCCCATATCCCGTGACCCCTTGCCGTCGTTGTGTATCTACACTATATTCAATAAAACCGAGCGAGCGCTCGGTAAAGTCATCTAAGTCACAAAGGTTTCACCGTCCTCTGTTCAACGAAGAAGAGACTCATCGCCGTGAACGAAACAGCAGACCGCCCGTGGACCGCCCTCTATCCGGACGGCGTCCAACCCCTCATCGAGCCCGCCGCCCGGACCATCAACGATGCATGGGCCCAGCGCGTCACGGGAGCACCGGACGCCGCCGCGGTCACCTACTTCGACCAGTCGCTGTCCGCCTCCGACGTCGACTCGCTCACTGACGCTCTCGGCGTCGAACTCCAACAGCGGGGCGTTGGCCCGGGACGTTCCGTCGGTATCTACCTGCAGAACATCCCCCAGTTTGCCCTGTCCATGCTGGCCATCTGGAAAGCCGGCGGGACGGCCCTGATGCTGAACCCCATGTACAAGGGAAAAGAGCTCCGCAACATCATCGACGACGCCGGCGCCGTCGGGATTGTGTGCCTCGACAGCGAGCTGGACGCCGTGACGGAGACGCTCCGGGGCAGCAGCGTCGGCTGGGTGATCACCACCTCGGACCTGGACTTCCAGACCGAGAATGATCCGCGGGTCTTCCGCTCAACGGTCCGGCGTGAACAGACGGAGGAGGACCTGCGCACGATCATCCGGCGGCGGTCCGGCCAGGTCCCCGTCCCGCCGCCGCTCACCGAAGACAGTGTGGCGCTGCTGACCTACACCTCGGGAACCACCGGCCCCGCAAAGGGTGCCCTGGGAACCCACCGGAACGTGCTGAGCGTGGCAACAGGTTATGCACAATGGCAGGATCTGGCAGCCGGGGACGTCGTCCTCGCGGTCGCGCCCCTCTTCCACATCACCGGTGCGGTGGCCGCCGCGGTGACGGCGCTCGCCCATCCGGTGAACCTGGTTTTCATCAACCGGGTCCGGCCGGAGGTCATCCTCGAATCCTTCAGCAGGCACGGCGTGACCCATGTCATTGGCTCCATCACCGTGTTCAATGCACTCCTGGAGCTGGCCCATGCGACGTCCGCTGAGTTCGCGACGCTCAAGTACATCTATTCCGGCGGGGCTCCGGTACCGCCCGCCACGGTGGCCGCCTTCCAGGCCCGCTTCGGGCAGTACATCCACAACGTGTACGGGATGACCGAGACGGCCTCGGCCGTGATCGCGGTGCCGCCCGGCACGGTGGCGCCGGTTGACCCCGCCAGCGGCACGCTCGCCATCGGTGTTCCCTTGCCGAATCTCCTGGCCCGGGTCATTGGCCTGGACGGCGAACCGGTTCCGGCCGGGGAACCGGGGGAGCTGGAGCTCAGCGGGCCGCAGGTGACCCCCGGCTACCTGAACAAGCCGGCAGAGACAGCAGCGGCGATGCCCGGCGGCCGGCTGCGCACCGGGGACGTCGCCATCATGGACGCGGCCGGCTGGATTTACCTCGTGGACCGGATGAAGGACCAGATCAACGTGTCCGGCTACAAGGTGTGGCCCCGGGAAGTCGAAGACGCCCTCTACGAGCATCCGGCGGTCCTCGAAGCCGCGGTGGTCGGCCAGCCGGACAGCTACAGCGGCGAAGCGGTGGTCGCCTACGTCTCGCTAAAGGCCGGCGAACAGGCCACCGAGACCGAGCTGATTGCCTTCGCCAAGGAGCGGATGGCCGCCTACAAGTATCCGCGCCGCCTCTTCATCCTGAACGATCTCCCCAAAACACACACCGGCAAGATCCAGCGGCGGGAACTCCGCGGCCTGAACCTGGAGGACTGAACGTGACCGAACAGAACGAGACCCAACCCAACATCCCCCACCGGCTCGACGGCAAGACCGCCCTGGTGACCGGCTCCAGCCGGGGCATCGGCCTGGCCATCGCCCGCCGGCTCGCAGCGGAAGGCGCCCGGGTCATCCTGACGGCCAGGACGCAGCAGACCCTGGATGAAGCCGTCGCCTCCTTCCCCGCCGGCGCCGCGTTTGGTGTCGCAGGCAAAGCGGACGACGCCGGGCACCAGCAGGCCGTTTTCGAGCTGATTGCACGCGAAACCGGCGGCCTGGACATCCTGGTCAACAACGCCGGCATCAATCCGGTCTACGGTCCGCTGGCCGGGCTCGACCTCGACGCCGCTCGCAAGGTCTTTAACGTCAACGTCATCGGAACCCTCGCCTGGGTGCAGGGCGCGCTGTCCCATCCGGGGCTGGGATTCCGCGACCGCGGCGGGTGCGTCGTCAACATTTCCTCCGTCACCGGTGACACTCCGTCCGAAGGGATCGGGCTCTACGGCATCAGCAAGTCGGCGGTATCCCACCTGACCCGCACCCTCGCCGTCGAACTCGGTCCCGAGATCCGTGTCAACGCCGTCGCCCCGGCCGTGGTCAAGACCCAGTTCGCGAAGGCGCTCTACGAGGGAAAGGAAGCCGAAGTCGCCGGGCAGTACCCGCTCAAACGGCTCGGTGTCCCCGACGACGTCGCCGCCGCCGTCGCGTTCCTCGCCTCCCCGGATGCTGACTGGATCACCGGCCAGGTCCTCACGGTCGACGGCGGTCTGCTGACCGCCGGCGGCACCGCCTAGCCCCACCTTCCGCTTCAGCGATGCAGCGCCTCAGCACTTCGGTGTTCCAGCCGCCCAGCCCTTCCGGCCCGAAAGGACCTCCCATGAACCAAACCTCCCCGTCTCCCGCCGTCGAAGACCTCCGGCTGCGGACCCGTGATTTCATCCGCTCCGTCGTGATCCCGGCCGAGCCGCGGCCAGGCGTTCGCCTGGACGACGGCCTGCGCCGCGAACTCGGCGAAGCCGCCAAAGCCGCCGGCGTATTCGCCCCGCACGTCCCCGTCTCCTTTGGCGGCCAGGGCCTGCCGGTGGACCAGTGGTCCCCGATCTTTCAGGAAGCCGGCTATTCCCCGATCGGGCCGGCCGTCCTCAACTGCATGGCGCCCGATGAGGGCAATATGCACATGCTGAACATCATCGGCACCGAGGAGCAGAAAAAGCGGTACCTTGCCCCGCTCGCCGCCGGCGAGACGTTCTCCTGCTTTGGCATGACCGAACCCCACCCGGGCGCGGGATCGGACCCCGCAGGGCTGCTGACCACCGCGACCCGCAACGGTGATTCCTGGACCATCACCGGTGACAAGCGCTTCACCAGCGGGGCCGAGCACGCCGGATTCGCGATTGTCATGGCACGGACGCCGGATTCCGGGACGGGCCCGGACAGCGCGACGATGTTCCTGGTGGACATGGACGCCCGGGGCGTCCGGCTGGGCAACCCGATCCACACCATTGACCGGACCATCGCCGGCGGCCACCCGAACCTGCACTTCGACAACGTTGTCGTCGGACCGGAGGCGGTGCTCGGCGAAGTCGGTCTCGGCTTCAAATACGCCCAGGTCCGGCTGGGACCGGCCCGGCTCACGCACTGCATGCGCTGGCTCGGCCTGGCCCGGCGCTCGCTGGACATCGCCCTGGACCGCACCGACACCCGGGAAATCTTCGGCTCACCCATCGCGCAGCTCGGCATCGCCCAGGAGATGATCGCCCAGTCCGTGATCGACATCGAAACCTCGGACGCGATCATCACCAAGACCGCAGCCCTCCTGGTCTCCGATCCCAAGGCCGGCTCCGCGATGTCCTCGATCGCCAAGGTGCACTGCTCCGAGGCCGTCTTCCGGGTCATCGACCGAGCCATCCAGCTGTGCGGAGGCGACGGCGTCTCCGACGGGCTGCCGCTGGCACAGTACGCCGCCGAAGTCCGACCGTTCCGGATCTACGACGGCGCCAACGAGACCCACAAGTGGGCCATCTCCAGGCGCACCTCGTCGCAGCGGCGCCGCGCGGTCGCCGCGGGGGAGCAGTTCCTGGGCGCCGCCCGATTCCCCGACGGAGCCGCATCATGACACCCGCCGAGGCAGCGGGTGCGGCCCAGCCCGAGGTCGTCGACAGCGCGGACCAGGCCGCCGCCGCGGGTGCGGCCCAGCCCGAGGTCGTCGACAGCGCGGACCAGGCCGCCTCGTTGACCCGGCCCCCGCTGCTCATCCTGGACAACGTCCGCGACTTCCTGGACGGCGCCGGCCTGGGGTCCGGGGACCTGGAGTGGGAACGGATCGGGGACGGCCAGTCCAACGTGACCTTCCGGCTCCGCCGGGACGGGGCCGACGTCGTGCTCCGCCGCGGGCCCCGGCCGCCGCTGCCTAAATCCACCCACGACATGGTGCGCGAAGCCCGGATCCAGCTGGCGCTGGCACCGCTGGGCATGCCCGTTCCGCGCATCCTGGCCGTGTGCGGTGACGACTCCGTCCTCGGCGTGCCGTTCTACGTGATGGAACACCTCGACGGCGCAGTCCTCACCGACACGGTGCCCCCGCACCTCGATGCACCGGAATCGCGCCGGGCGACGAGCGAGGCGTTGGTGGACACACTCACGGACCTGCACTCACTGGACGTGTCCGGCGGCGAGATCGCCCGGATCGGCCGGCCCGAGGGCTACCTCGAACGCCAGGTCGCCCGGTTTGCCTCGCTGTGGGATGTCAACACCACACGGGACCTGCCCGCCGTCGGGCGACTGGCGTCCTGGCTGGAGGACAACCGCCCGGAAAGCCAGCGCAATTCGGTGATCCACGGCGACTACCGCACCGGGAACCTGATGTTCGCCCCGGCCGGGCCGCCCCGCGTGACCGCTCTGCTCGACTGGGAAATGGCCACGCTGGGGGACCCGCTGGCCGACCTCGGCTACTTGACCGCGACCTACGCCGACGCGGACGAGCCGTTCACCACCATGGAGCTGACGCCGGTCACACGGCTTCCCGGATACCTGCGACGGCAGGACCTGATCGACCGGTACCAGGAACGGATGTCCCTCGACCTGACGCCCCTGCCGTGGTACCAGGCCCTGGCCCTGTGGAAAGCGGCGATCTTCAGCGAGGCGATCTACACCCGCTGGCTGCGCGGGGAACGTCCGGGCGACACCGGGTTCGGCGCCGCGATGGAACAAGGCGTGCCGCAACTGCTCGACGTCGCCGAACGGCTCGCGACCCGCCTGAAGTAAGCCCACGCCGGGGCCGCCCAAGTCCGCCCCGGCGGATCGCCCCTCGCGGGCGGTTCGCTCCTCAGCCGTGCCCGCCACCGGCGCCACGGTCCCCAGCCAGTGCCTCAGAACCCGCATTCCTCATACAGCGCAGTAGGGAAGGAACCACCATGGATAGCACCATTCGACTTGAGGCTGCCCCGCCGTCCGGGCAGCAACAGCCTCGTACCGATCAGCGCTCCAAACGGCGTTCAATGTTCGCCAGCACCATAGGCAACGTCCTGGAGTGGTACGAGTGGAGCGCCTACGCCGTCTTTGCGCCCTTCATTGCGGCGGCGATGTTCGACTCCAAAGACCCCGTCTCCGCCCTGCTCTCGACCCTGGCCGTTTTCGCGGTGGGCTTCCTGATGCGCCCGCTGGGCGGCATCGTGTTCGGCCGGATCGCGGACAAGCGCGGCCGGAAGTTCGTGTTGATCACCACCATGTTGATCATGGCCGGCGGCTCGCTCCTGATCGGGCTGATGCCGACCTATGGACAGGTGGGGATCTGGGCCTCGGTGCTCCTGCTGCTGGCCCGCGTCGCCCAGGGCTTTGCCCACGGCGGCGAGTCCGCCACGGCCAACACCTACATCGCCGAGATCGCACCTCCGGCCAGACGAGGGCAGTGGGGAAGCATCGTATTCGTGGCCATTTTTGGCGGCTCGGTGCTGGCCTACGTGGTGGGCGGTGGCGTGACCAGTGTTCTGGGCGCGGCCGGTGTCGCGCAATGGGGGTGGCGCATCCCGTTCCTGCTCGGAGCCGTGCTGGCCCTGGCCGCGCTTTACCTTCGCCGGGGCATGGAAGAGAGCGACGTCTTCGAAGCCAAAGCAGCGGCCACCGAGGTGGCACCGATCCCGAGGAAGACCGTCATTCGTGCCGTCCTGCTCATGATCGCCATGACCTCCGGCATCACCGCTGCCCACTACACCTGGACGTCCTACGCCTCCACCTTCGCCATCACACAGCGCGGGATGGATCCCCAGACCGCGTACTGGGCCTCCGTGATCGCACAGTCGATTGCCCTCATCACCCTGCCGTTCTGGGGGCGGCTCTCGGACCGGATCGGGCGCCGGCCCCTGCTGATCGGATTCTCCGTGGCCATGATCGCCACACAGTTTCCGCTGATGGGCATGATCACCAGCGACGGCTGGACGCTCGCCGTCGCCGCCACCCTGGCCCTGTGCATCGTCGCCATTCCGGGGGCGCTGCTGGCTGCCGTGCTGTCAGAGAACTTCCCCACGAAGATCCGGACCCAGGGCATCGGCTTTGCCTACTCCTTGTCGGTCGCGATCTTCGGCGGGACGGCACCGTACCTGAATGCCCTCTTCAACAGTTGGAGCCTGGGCTGGCTCTCCAGCATCTACATCATCGTGCTGTGCCTCGCCACGGCGCTCGCGGTGTTCAAGCTCCCGGAGACCAAGGGCATCGACCTCAACGACGCCTAAATTCAGCCGTCGCGCCTTTGCCCAGCCGGCGGTCCGCGCGCCGCGCGCCGTACGGACGTCGGATTGCCCGACTGCACAAGTGGACGGCGATCTGACGCGAGTGGCCGCCATCCGGAGGTTGATTGCGGCCACTTGTGGTGAAAGTCCTTTGACGCGCCCGCCACAAAGAAAGCTGGTGCAGTCGCTGCGTTTCCGCGAGGCGACTGCACCAGCAGGTAGTACGAATTTTCAGAATGCTATGAAACGTTACTCATTCGCGGCTCCCTTTGTCCCGGTTGTCTGCTTACCGGGTTTTTGCGTCGTCAGCCAGATGCCTCGACATCAGCCAACCGGCGGCTACCATTGCTAGGCCGATGATCATAAAGGCCCAGACATTCATGAGATTCAGCGACAGGAAATTGGCCGCCGAGTCCACACCCACGATGAGCCCGTAGATGCTAAGGACGATGTACAGCAGGCCAAAGCCCATCAGGAAGTTGCGGGCGCCCATGGGGTTGTTCCGGGACATGGCCATGCCGGTGGCGCCGATGCCGACCTGAACGATGTTCAGCAACATCGATACCTGGAACAGGCCCAGGAACAGGGCCGAGGAATCCGGTCCAAGGAACGCCAGTTCGCTGTACTGCGTGGTGATGCCCGGGATGAACCCCAGGATGCCCACGAGTATTAGCAAGATACCCACACCCATGCCGACGTTCTGGACATCTGTCCGACCGAAGTGAACGCCGTGTGCATGTGGAGATGCGGTAGTCATTTTCTGCCTCCAACCAATGATTGCGGACATTCCAATTTTACGGCGAGGCGGGGAAAAAAGCGCCTGCATGGCGGGGGGTTGAATTCGGCCCTGAACGCCTGGAATCCGGGAAGTCCTTGCCAAATCGGCCGGTTGAGCCTGTCGAAACAGGCAGGAACCCCCGCACATGGCACCATGGAACACGATGAAACTGCGCGCTGATCAGACCGGGGAACGTGGACTTCCGATGCCCTTGTGGCTTCAGGGATCCCTCGAGTCCGCGCAGGCAGCGATAATTTCCGCCCTGGTGGTGGCCGCGCCGATTCTCGCCGTGTGGGCCACCGCCGGTTTCCTGAACACCGAACCCGATGCCCTGGCCCGCCTTGCCGGCCAGGCCTGGCTGCTGGTCCACGGCGTTCCGTTGCTGCTGGACACCGCCGGCACGGGCCCCGCGGCCGCCCATCAGTCCGGCGTCCTCTCGCTCATCCCGCTCGGACTGACCCTGATCCCGTTCCTGCTCGCATGGCGTGCAGGCCGGCGGCTGGCACGGGCCTCGTACACGGACCAGCTCTGGCAGGCGCTGCTCGGCTCCTGGCTGATGTATGCGGCGTTCGGTCTGACCACCGGCTTTGTCTGCCGCACGGACGACGTCGGCGTGGGACTCTGGTCCGCCGCCCTCATCCCGCTGATCCCGTTCGGGCTCGGCATGGCGATCGGCGCCCGCCGCGAGGCCGGCTCCTGGAGCCGCCTGATCGGCGTCGACGCCGTCGCCTGGCTTTCCCGCACCAGCCAGCATTCGCGCTGGGCGGGCTCCTACCTGGGGTCCGCGGTCAAAGCAGGCTTCGTGGCGCTGATGGCGAGCCTGGCGATGTCATGCGTGCTGCTCGCCGCCACCTTCTTCACCCACTGGAACCTTGTGGTCGCGGTCTATGAAGCGCTCGACGCCGGAGCGACGGGAGGCGCCATGCTCACCATCGCGCAGCTCGGCTTCCTGCCCAACCTGGTCGTGTTCGCACTCGCCTGGATCTCCGGGGCGGGCGTTGCGCTGGGCGTCGGCTCCCAGGCCGGGGCGCTGGGCACCGCCGTCGGGCCGCTGCCGTCGATCCCGGTGTTCGCGGCCCTGCCGGCCGGGCCGCAGGATTTCGCGGTGGCCGCGCTGGTGGTGCCGGTCCTCGCCGGAACCCTCGCCGGCTGGTGGTTCCTGCGCGAAGGGGAAAACCACTTCGATGAATGGCTCTCGATCAAGATCCGCGCCCGCTGGTTCACTGCCACGGTCTCCACCCTGGCGCTCGGCGTGATGGTCGGCAGCGTTGCCGGGCTGCTGGCGGCCGGCCTGGCCTGGCTGGCCCGCGGCTCCGCCGGAATCGGACGGCTCACGGAGATCGGACCCGACCCGCTCCGGACGGCACTGTTCGTCGCCGCGGAGGTGGCGGTCGGCGTCGTGATCGGTTACGCGGCAGGACCGTGGCTGGAACGCCAGCAGAAGCTGCGCGAAGCGGACCTGGAGACGGCGTCCCTGTAGCGCGCCACCGCGTTGGGCGGACCCGGTTCTGGCGGAACCGGTTTGAGCGGACCCGGTTTTGGCGGACCCGCGTTCAGCGGAACTGCGTGTAGGGGAGCGGCGCCTAGCGGAACTGCGGCAGCGACCGTTCCAGCTGAATCTGGCACCTGGAGGAGGCCTGCTCGGTGAGGGCCTGGCGGCTGCACTGCTGGTAGTCGCGGACCTGGTTGAAGAACAGTGCCGAGGCCAGGAGCAGCAGCACCTGCACGGCCAGGACCACCAACCCGGAGATCGTACCGAACAGCACCAACTTGGATTCCTTGAACTTGGCGTACCTGACCAGCACCATGATGCCCAGCACGATGCCGGCCACGGTCAGGATCGCGCTCAGCCAGAGGTAATTGATGTCCATCTGGTAGACGAAGAACGATCCCAGCACCGCCACAATGAAGCTGCGGAACAGATTGTGGGTCTTGGCCTGCGAGGCCTTGGCCGCGTCGCTGAGCGGGTGCTGGCCTTGCGGCTGGCCGCGGTTGCTGCCGGCGGAGTCGTTCGGGGGATTCATGGTTTCCAGCCTACGCGAGCGGCCCCATAAGCTAGGACAATGCGCATCGTAGTCCTCGTCTCCGGCACCGGCTCCAACCTTCAGGCCGTCATCGACGCCGTGACAGAGGGCCGTCTCGACATCGAGATCGCCGCCGTCGGCGCGGACCGGCCCGGAACCTACGGGGTGGAGCGCTCGGCCGCCGCCGGCCTCCCCACCTTCGTGGTGGACTTCAAGGCCTACCCGGACCGGGCCGCCTGGAACGCCGCGCTCACCGACGCCGTGGCCGCGTACGCGCCCGACGTCGTCGTGTCCTCTGGGTTCATGCGGATCGTCAGCGCGGACTTCATCGACGCGTTCGGCGGCAAGTACCTCAACACCCACCCGGCGCTGCTGCCCTCGTTCCCGGGCGCGCACGGCGTCCGGGACGCGCTGGCCTACGGCGTGAAAGTCACCGGCTGCACGGTGCACTGGGCCGACGCCGGGGTGGATACGGGCCCGATCATCGCGCAGGAAGCCGTGGCGGTCGCGGACGGCGAGACCGAGGAGTCCCTGCACGAACGGATCAAGGTGGTTGAGCGCCGGCTCCTCGTGTCCACGCTCGCGGCCCTTGCCGCGGCGGAGACCCCCGCCACGCCCGGCACCAAGTAGCCCACCCACCCAGCAGCCCTCCCGCGCCCGCACACCCCGTTGCGCTATCACTTTTGGTGCTTCTGAGCCCCTGTGATGCACCAAAAGTGATAGCGCATCCGCGGGGGCAGGGGGCTAGGCGAGGTGGCGCTGCTTGGTCTCGGGGGCGAAGAAGGCCATCCACAGCACACTGAGCAGCACCAGCACCCCGGCGATGGCGAACGAGGTCGCGAGGCCCAGCTCTGGCCAGAGGAACGCCGCGAAGACCAGCGGGCCGAAGCCGGCGCCGAGCCGGGAGAACGTCGAGGCCCAGCCGAAGCCGGAGCCGCGCAGCTCGGTGGGATACAGCTCCGAGACATAGGCGTAGAGCACCGGGATGGCCACCTGCACCACAAAGCCGAACACCAGCAGCCAGAACACGGCCGCCGTCGGGATGTCCACCACGATCGCCACGATCACCAGGGTCAGGGCGGACAGCGGCCCGGTGATTGCCAGGATCCACTTCCGTCCCACGCGCTCCACTAACAGCGCGGCAACCACCACGCCCAGGAGCCCGACGGCGGCCATGGAGGCGGTGGTGAGGAAGGCCTTGTACTCCTCGAAGCCGGCGCCGATCAGGATCCGCGGCATCCAGGTCAGCGACAGGTAGTAGACCAGCAGGATGCTGAAGAACAGCGACCAGGCCGCCGTCGTGATCTTCCAGTCGTACTGCCAGAGCAGGCGCAGCTGGGTCCAGGCGCTCCCGGCGGAGAGCCGCGGGGCGTCCTGCGCCGCGGGCAGGCTGTAGACCCGAGGCTCGGCCCCGGTCGCCGCGACGAGGTCATCGATCACCTTGGCGGCCTCCTCCCGCCGGCCCTTGCGGATCAGGAACAGCGGGGACTCCGGGACGCTGCGGCGGACCCAGAACACCAGCAGCGCCGGCAGCACCATCACCAGCATGGTCAGGCGCCAGTCCCCGTACAGGGCCACGAGCCCTGCGGACACGAAGCCGCACAGTGCCGCGCCGATCGGCCACCAGCCGTCCATGGCGGTCAGGACCCTGCCGCGCTGCTTGCGGGGCGTGAACTCGCCCACCAGCGCGTAGTCCACCGGGATGCACCCGCCCAGGCCGAAGCCGGCCATAAAGCGGAACGCGACGAACCAGAGGAAATCAGGGGAGAAGGCGCCCAGCACGGTGAAGAGCGAGAAGATCAGCAGGGTGGCGGTGAAGGCCTTCTTGCGCCCGATGGTGTCCGCGATGGTGCCCCAGATGAAGGCGCCCAGGGCCATGCCGATCAGGTTCGAGGCCCCGATCCAGGCGGCCTCGCCCGGGGTGAGGGACCAGTGCCTGGACAGCAACGGAATCAGGATGCCGTTGAGCGTGACGTCCCAGGCATCGAACATGAAGCCCAGGCCGCCAATCAGGAAGATCCGGCCCTGCACCTTCCAACGCCACGGCAGTTCCTGGACCACCTGTTCGCCGCTGGGCACAGTGGTGTACGTATTCATCTCTCAGCCTCCAGGGAAAACTCTACGTGGCCGCGACCTCCGGTGCCGTCCGCTTCATACTCGGGCGCGCGGGAAGGCCCGGAGCGCTGACGCGATAAACTGGCCGTATCCCCACCACCCGCGGCCCCGCCGCGACATACGACGGAGACTTTTTGTGAGCTTCACGCCGCTTGACCGTGTATCCATCGACCGTGTTCCCATCCGCCGGGCCCTGATTTCGGTCTACGACAAGACCGGTCTGGAGGAGCTCGCGAGGGGCCTGCACGACGCCGGCGTGAAGCTCGTCTCCACCGGCTCCACCGCCAAGAGGATCGCCGCCGCCGGCATCCCGGTGCAGGAAGTCGAGGAAGTCACCGGCTCCCCGGAAATGCTGGACGGCCGCGTCAAGACCCTGCACCCGCGCGTCCACGGCGGCATCCTCGCCGACCGCCGCGTCCCGGCGCACATGGACATGCTCGCGTCGATGGACATCGAACCGTTCGACCTCGTGGTGGTGAACCTTTACCCCTTCGTGGAGACCGTGAAATCGGGCGCTGCACAGGACGACGTCGTCGAGCAGATCGACATCGGCGGCCCCGCGATGGTGCGCTCGGCAGCGAAGAACCACGCCGCCGTCGCCATTGTGGTGGACCCGTCCTCGTACCACGACGTCGTGGCTGCCGCCGCGTCCGGCGGCTTTGACCTGAAGACCCGGCGCCGGCTCGCCGCCAAGGCCTTCGCACACACGGCCACCTACGACACCGCCGTGGCCAGTTGGACCGCGGGCCAGTTCCTCGATGAGGACGGCGACGGCGTCATCGACTGGCCCGCCTACGCCGGCCTGGCGCTCGAGCGCTCCGAGGTGCTCCGCTACGGCGAAAACCCGCACCAGCAGGCCGCCCTCTACGTGGACAAGGCCGCCCCGGCCGGTATCGCCCAGGCCGACCAGCTGCATGGCAAGGCCATGAGCTACAACAACTTCGTCGACGCAGACGCCGCCCTGCGCGCCGCGTTCGACTTCGCCGGGCCCGCCGTCGCGATCATCAAGCACGCCAACCCCTGCGGCGTGGCCGTGGGGTCGGCCTCCGCAGCGGACCCGATCGCGGATGCGCACGCCAAGGCCCACGCCTGCGACCCGGTCTCCGCGTTCGGCGGGGTGATCGCGGCCAACCGCACGGTCACCGCCGGCATGGCCCGGACCGTTGCAGGCATCTTCACCGAGGTCGTCATTGCCCCGGGCTTCGAGGACGAGGCCGTGGAGATCCTGTCCAAGAAGAAGAACATCCGCCTCCTGGCTCTGCCCGAGGGCTACGGCCGCTACCCCTCCGAAATCCGGCAGGTCTCCGGCGGTGTGCTGGTGCAGATGTCGGACCGGGTCGACGCCGAGGGCGACAACCCCGCCAACTGGACCCTCGCGGCCGGTGCGGCCGCCGACGCCGACACCCTGGCCGATCTCGCCTTCGCCTGGACCGCGTGCCGTGCCGCCAAGTCCAACGCCATCCTGCTGGCCAACCACGGTGCCGCCGTGGGCATCGGCATGGGCCAGGTCAACCGGCTCGATTCCTGCAAGCTCGCCGTCGAGCGGGCCAACTCGCTGGGCGTGAGCGTGGAATCCGAAGTCGACGGCGCCGGCGGTGCCTCCAACGCCGACGCCAGCGGAGCCCCGGAGCGTGCCCGCGGCGCGGTGGCGGCGTCGGACGCGTTCTTCCCCTTCGCCGACGGCCTGCAGATCCTGATCGACGCCGGCGTCCGCGCCGTCGTGCAGCCCGGCGGCTCGGTCCGCGATGAGGAAGTCATCGCCGCAGCCAACGCCGCCGGAATCACGATGTACTTCACGGGCGCCCGGCACTTCTTCCACTAAGGGTCGCGCTCAGTCCCCGCGCCGGGCCTCACCATGAATGGACATGCCCTCCCTTTCCCGGAGGGCATGTCCATTTTTCGCGGCCACGGCCGGGCACCTTGGCATTGTGTCCAAGCACCGCGCTGCGCGGGGGACATGTCGCGTGGCGCGGGGAGGAGCAGGGGCGCGCGCGGAGTCGCGGCCGGGGCACATGCCCAGTGTTGGAGCCAATGACCGGGCACATAGGGTTCCTGTCCAAGCCCTGGGTGGTGCGGGGGACATGTCCCGTGGCCGTTGGCCGGAACGATCGAGACGCCACGGTGCGGGTTTGTTAGCCTCAGGGTCAGCAGGAAGGAAGGCGCTTGATGGCGGATGAGGTGATCCTGGTGACCGGGGCCACGGGCAACGTCGGCCGGGTGGTGGTGGAACAGCTGCTGACCGCCGGGCGAAGAGTCCGTGCGGCCGGCCGCAGTACGGAGTCCGTGAGGCGGATGTTCGGGCAGCGGGTTGAGGCCGTGGCCCTCGATTTCACGGACGAGATGACCTGGCCCGGCGTATTCGACGGGGCCCGGCAGATGTTTCTGCTGCGTCCGCCGCATCTGGGCAGGCCGCAGAGGCAGATCATTCCTGCCCTCGAATACGCCCGGGCCCACGGGGTCGAACAGGTGGTGTTCCTTTCCCTCCAGGGTGCGGAGACCAACAAGGCCGTCCCGCACGCCGCCATCGAGGCGTGGCTCCGCGCCTCCGGCGCCGCCTGGACCTTCGTGCGCGCCTCCTTCTTCCACCAAAACCTCTCCACGACCCACCTGACCGACATCCGCGACCGCGACGAGATCGTGGTTCCCGCCGGCCGCGGGGCGACCGCGTTCGTTGACTGCGAGGACGTCGGCGCCATCTGCGCCGCAGCGCTGCTGGATCCCGCCGCGCACCGCAACACCGCGTGGACTGTGACCGGGAACGAAGCGCTGACCTACGGACAGATCGCCCAGATCCTGGCTGACGAGCTCGGCCGGCCCATCCAGTACGCCCGGCCCGGGGTTTTCCGCTACCTTCGGCATGCCCGTCGGACCCTCGGAATGCCCTGGGGAATGGCCTTTGTCACCGCGGCCATCTACACCACAGCCCGGCTCCGACTGGCTGGCGGACTGTCCGGCACTGTGCGTCAGGTCCTGGGCCGTGACGCGATCAGTTTCGCCGAATTCGCCCACCGGGAACGGGAAATCTGGAAGCCCTCGCCGGCCGGCACGGAGACACCCTGAGGAGTGCGCTGCTGGGAGCCGCCGGGGGCACACGCCCTGGTCCTCCCCAGGCCCAGGCGAAGACCCCCGGGGACATGCTCCGTGTTAGAGCCCGGGACTGGGCATTTCGGGTGCATATCCAAGCTCCGAGCTTTGCGGGGGACATGTCCCGTGGTGCCGCTGCGTGCCGGGGGACATGTCCAGCCCGGCCCGGCCCCAGCACCGGGGCACACGACAACGCGGGGCCACCTGGGCCCATCCCCGTCGCTGGAGATGGGCCTCGAGTGACCCCGCGCTGGTATGCGTGTTGCTGGGTGCTGACCTAGGAAGCGGCCGCGGTCGTGTAGGCCTGCTGGATGATCGAGCCCCAGTACGGGCCGTACATCGTGGTGGAGTTGCTGCCGTAGCCGTAGCTGTTGACCGAGTTCTGGTAGCCGGTGGAGCTGGAACCGATGAACCACGGGCCGCCCGAGGAGCCGCCGGTCATGTTGCAGGGGATGCCCTGGGAGTTGAACTGCGGGTTGTACGGGTCGTTCGTGGCGGTGCCAGTGCAGCTCTTCAGGGACTCACCGTTGAACGGTGCGGCCGCGGGGTAGCCGAAGGCCTTGTAGCTCAGGCCGCGGGCGGCGTTGAACTGCAGGCCCGAGGCACCCACCACGTCCGCGAGCTTCTTGCCGTTAAGAGTGCTCATGACCGCGAAGCCGGTGTCGTACGTCATGTCACCGCCGGAGCTCCACTGGGTCGGGGCGTGGAGGGACTTGGCCGTCCACTTGCCGTAGGGGGCGGCGCCGTTGAGGTAGGCCGGGACGAAGGTGAACTTGGTGGCGAAGGCCCCTGGGCCCTCGTTGAGGCAGTGCCCGGCCGTGGAAACGGTGCTCTTGTTCGTGGAGGAGACCGAGTTGCCGGAGCAGACGTAGTTCGAGCCGCCCAGGGTGAAGAAGACCTTGCCGATGTGCTTGACCGGGGACTCGCTCGCGTTCGCCTTGGGCTGGACTTCCGGGGCCTGACGCGACGGGCTCTGGGATTCGACGGTGCTGGGCGATCCGGCCTCCGCCGGACGGTGCACGGCGGCCCTCGAATTGGCGCTCTTCTGCATGGCCCTCCCGGCCAGCACGTCGCCGGGGATGGCACTGCGCATCCGTTCCTCCGTCCAGTACTCCGCCCCGCCGGTCTCGACGACGGTGTGGCTGCTGACTGCGGACGTTTCCGCCGGCGCGTTGCCGGGTGCCGGGGCGGCGCTCGCTGCGCCCGCGGCGCTCAGAGCCAGCAGTGCCGCTGCGGAGAGGCTGAGGAGGCTGGTGGCCAGAGTCTTGGGTGTTCTCATGGTTGTCCTAACCGGTGGAATGCGGTGCGGCCGCCGGTGGTGGCCGCTGTGATGGAACGAAACTACGGGACTTTGACTGATGTGTAAAGTATGTTGTCAATTCTTGTCACAGCCTGCTGTCGGCGTCACGGAGTCCGGGGCGCAGGACGCCGGTAGGCGGCAACCCTACTCCCTCGGGTAAGTTAGGGGTGTTGAATTGGCAAAAAATTTCCGGAAATACCCAGACCTTCAGGGAGACGCCCGAGCAATGGCAAAGATTATCTATACCCACACCGACGAAGCGCCGATGCTGGCCACCTATTCGTTCTTGCCGATTGTTGAAGCCTTCGCTTCGACGGCCGGTGTGGAAGTGGAGACCCGCGACATCTCGCTGGCCGGCCGTATCATCGCCGCCTTGGGCGATTACCTCACTGAAGAGCAGCGCGTCAGTGACGCTTTGGCCGAACTTGGCGGCCTCGTCAAGAAGCCCGAAGCCAACATCATCAAGCTGCCCAACGTCAGCGCCTCGACGCCGCAGCTGAAGGCCGCCATCGCGGAGCTCCAGGGCCAGGGGTACGCCCTCCCGGACTACCCGGACAGCCCCTCCTCAGACGAAGAGACGGACATCCGCTCCCGCTACGACAAGATCAAGGGTTCCGCCGTCAATCCGGTGCTGCGCGAAGGCAATTCCGACCGCCGCGCACCGCTCTCCGTCAAGGCCTACGCCCGCCAGAACCCGCACAGCATGGGGGCCTGGACCGCTGAGTCCAACACGAACGTTGCCACCATGGATGCCGATGACTTCCGCTCCAACGAGAAGTCCGTGGTCATCAAGGCTGACGGAACCGTCAAGATCCAGCTGGTCAAGGAAGACGGCACCGTCAAGGTCCTTAAGCGGGCCTTCCCCGTCCTCGCCGGCGAGATCATCGACGGCACCGTGATGCGCGCAGCCGCCCTGGACACCTTCCTCGCAGCCCAGGTTGCCCGCGCGAGGGATGAGGGCGTGCTGTTCTCCGCCCACCTCAAGGCGACCATGATGAAGGTCTCCGACCCGATCATCTTCGGCCACGTCGTCAAGGCGTACTTCGCCGAGCTCTTCGACACCTACGGCGCCCAGATCGCCGCCGCGGGCCTGAGCCCGAACAACGGCCTGGCCTCCATCCTCAACGGCCTCGAGGACCTCCCTGAGGAGATCCGCGGCGACGTCGAGGCGGCCATCAAGAAGGGCCTGAACGACGGCCCCGAGCTGGCCATGGTCGATTCCGACAAGGGCATCACCAACCTGCACGTGCCCTCCGACGTGATTGTGGACGCCTCCATGCCGGCCATGATCCGCAGCTCCGGCCACATGTGGGGCCGCGACGGCCAGGAAGCCGACACCCTCGCCGTGCTCCCGGACAGCAGCTACGCCAGCATCTACCAGGTCGTCATTGACGACTGCCGCGCCCACGGCGCCTTCGACCCGACCACGATGGGCACCGTCCCGAACGTCGGCCTGATGGCGCAGGCCGCCGAGGAATACGGCAGCCACGACAAGACCTTTGAGATCCAGTCCGCCGGCACCGTCCAGCTGGTCGACGACGCCGGCACCGTGCTGATCGAGCACCAGGTCTCCCCGGGCGACATCTGGCGCGCCTGCCAGACCAAGGATGTCCCGGTCCGCGACTGGGTCAAGCTGGCCGTCACCCGCGCCCGCGCCTCCGCCATGCCGGCCATCTTCTGGCTGGACAAGGGCCGCGCCCACGACGCCCAGATGATCGCGAAGGTTGAGGAATACCTCAAGGAGCACGACACCGAGGGCCTGCAGATCGGCATCATGTCCCCGGAGGAGGCCACCGCCTTTACCCTGGAGCGCATCCGCAAGGGTGAGGACACGATCTCGGTGACCGGCAACGTGCTGCGCGACTACCTCACCGACCTTTTCCCGATCCTGGAACTGGGCACCAGCGCCAAGATGCTGTCGGTGGTTCCGCTGATCAACGGCGGCGGACTCTTCGAAACCGGCGCCGGCGGCTCCGCCCCGAAGCACGTCCAGCAGCTGCTGAAGGAAAACCACCTGCGCTGGGACAGCCTGGGTGAGTTCCTGGCCCTGGCCGTCAGCTTCGAGCACCTGGCCACGTCCACGGGCAACGCCCGCGCGCAGATCCTTGCCGACACGCTGGACCGCGCCACCGGCACCTTCCTGCTCGAGGACAAGTCCCCGAAGCGCAAGGCCGGCGAGCTCGACAACCGGGGCAGCCACTTCTACCTCGCCAAGTTCTGGGCCCAGGAACTGTCCCGCCAGACGGACGACGCCGAGCTGGCCGCGGCGTTCGCTGCCGTCTCGGGCGCGCTGGATTCCGCGGAGGAGACCATCCTCGGCGAGCTCCTCGCCGTCCAGGGCTCCCCGGTGGACCTCGGCGGGTACTACCACCCGGACAAGACCAAGGTCACCGCGGCCATGCGGCCCTCGGCGAAGTTCAGCGACGTGCTGTCCATGCTCGGCTAGGTCCACGGGCTCGCGTCCTGCCGGCCATCGTTTGCCCAGGCTAGGTCCACGGGCCGGCGTCCTGCCGGCCGTGGTTTGCCCAGGAGGCGCATTACCAAGAATGGCGTTACCCCAATCGGCGCACCGGAGATTCCCGGTGCGCCGTTTGGCGTTTTCCGGGCCCGGCCACCGGATGGCAGTTGCCTGGGCCGGCGCCATCACTTAGGGTACTAAGCACGCTTAGTTTCGGCTGGCGCGCCACAGGGCCGCCGGTGCGGGGCCAAGGATTGCCTACCCTGAGGAGTCGTCGCATGCCAGCAGAGCGCAACATCCAGATCCCCGGTGCAGTGTCCGTGGAACCGCCCGCGCTTCAGGAGCCCACCACACCGCGGGAACCGCTTCCGCCCAAGCCTGACCAGCAGGGGCCCGAGGCCGTGTCGCCGACCGGCAGCCCCACCGGCGCCCCGGTGAACTCGCGCGCGCAGTCCGGTGCCTACCTGACCACGGCCCAGGGGCTCCGGCTCTCCGACACGGACCACTCGCTGAAGGCCGGACGGCGCGGCCCGGTGCTGCTCCAGGACCACCACCTGCGTGAGAAGATCACCCACTTCGACCACGAACGCATCCCGGAACGTGTGGTCCACGCCCGCGGCGCCGGAGCCCACGGCGTCTTCCGGTCCTACGGTTCGGCGTCAAATATCACCCGCGCCGGGTTCCTGGCCAAGGACGCCGAGACGCCCGTCTTCGTCCGCTTCTCCACCGTCCTGGGCTCCCGCGGCTCCGCCGACACCGTCCGGGACACCCGCGGCTTCGCCACCAAGTTCTACACCGACGAGGGCACCTTCGACCTCGTCGGCAACAACATCCCGGTCTTCTTCATCCAGGACGGCATCAAGTTCCCGGACATCATCCACGCCGCCAAGCCGCACCCGGACCGCGAAATTCCGCAGGCCCAGAGCGCCCATGACACCTTCTGGGACTTCGTCTCGCTGCACACCGAAGCCCAGGCCCACACCATGTGGAACATGTCCGACCGTGCCCTCCCGCGCTCCTACCGGACCATGGAGGGCTTCGGCGTCCACACTTTCCGCCTTGTCAACGGCGAGGGCGCGACCAGCCTGGTGAAGTTCCACTGGAAGCCGAAGCAGGGCGTGCATTCACTGCTTTGGGAGGAAGCCCAGCTGATCAACGGCATGGACCCGGATTTCCACCGGCGGGACCTCGCGGACGCGATCGAGGCCGGCGCCTTCCCGCAGTGGGAACTGGGCGTGCAGGTCTTCCCGGACACCGAGGAGGAGTTCTTCGAGGGGATTGATCTGCTCGATCCCACGAAGTTCGTCCCGGAGGAACTGGCACCCGTGCAGCCGATCGGCATCATGACCCTGAACGCCAATCCGGTGAATTACTTCGCCGAAACCGAGCAGATCGCCTTCCACCCCGGCCACCTCGTCCCGGGCATCGACGTGACCAACGATCCGCTGCTGCAGGTCCGGCTGTTCTCCTACATCGACACCCAGATCAGCCGGCTCGGGGGCCCCAATTTCAGCCAACTACCGATCAACCGGCCGCACGCGCCCGTCAACGACATGCTGCGCGACGGCATGCACCAGACGGCGGTGCACGGGGGAGCGGCGCCGTACCACCCGAACTCGCTCGACGGCGGGTGCCCGTTCCTGGCCGGCGCCGACCTTGGGGCGTTCATCGACGTCCCGGAAGAACTCGCTGCCGCGGTCAAGGAGCGGAAGTCGCCCGCATCCTTCGATGACCACTACAGCCAGGCGCGGCTGTTCTTCCGCAGCCTTGCCCCGGTGGAGCAGGACCATGTTATCCAGGCGTACACCTTCGAACTGGGGAAGTGCCGCGAGGAGGCCGTCCGCCAGCGGCAGCTGCTGGCGCTGGCCAACATCGACCCCGCCCTGTGCGCAGCTGTGGCCTCCGGGCTCGGCATGCCGGCCCCGCAGGCCAGTGAACAGGTGGAAGACACCGCCCCGAGCCCGGCGGTCTCCCAGATGGGAGGTTCCTGGCCGGTGGCCGGCCGGGTGGTGGGAATCATCGCCGACGAGGACAGCGACCTGGACGCTGTCCGGGCCGCGCGGGCCGCCCTGGACGCAGCCGGGATCGTACCGCTCGTGATCGCTCCGGCCGGAGGCTTCCTCGGCGGGGCCGACGGCGGCATCCCGGTCCAGCGGACCTACCTCACCGCCCGCTCGACGGAGTTCGACGCGGTCCTGGTCGCCGCCTCGGGCGCGCCGGCGGCAGACGCCGCGCAGGGACGGGACGCCAAGGCCGGCGAGCCGGGGGCGTCGCTTGATCCCCGTGTTGTGCTGCTGCTGTCGGAGATGTTCCGGCACGCCAAGGCAATCGGCGGCTGGGGCCCGGCCGTCACGTGCCTGGACGGGGCGAGCATCCCGCCGGACGCTGCGGGCATCGCCCTCGGGGACGGGCCTGACGACGTCGTGGGGCAGCTCACGGGGCTGCTCGCTGCGCACCGGGCCTGGGAACGCTTCCCGGCCAGCGGGGTCTAGCATTTAACGACCCCCTACCTGACGACCCTGCGGTCGGAGGCGAAGGCCCGAAGGCACGTGACAAAGGAGGGAGGATCCCATGGGGCCCTCCCTCCTTCGGCTCGTTAGAGGTTCGGCACGGCCCTAATCGTCGTCGTCCTTGCCCTTGCCCTTGCCCTTGCCCTTGTCGGCCGGCGGCGCGACGGCGGGCGGGGAGGCCGCGGCTGCGGCGTCGGCTTCGGCCTGGGCGGCGGCCGCCGCGGCCTGTGCTGCCGCTTCCTGTTCGGCGGCAGCGCGGGCCGCGTCGGCTTCGGCCTGACGGGCGTTGAGGTCCATGCGGACAGTATCGACGGACTTCCGGATGTTCTGAAGCCGCACAAAGGACACCTCGCCACGGGCGGCCGCTTCGTCCAACTTCCGTACGAGCTCGTCGAGGTGTTTCAGCGACGCGGCCGGATCATTGGCGGCGGCGGCCTCGGTCACGGCAAGGACCTGGGATTGAAGTTCCCGGGCGGCAGTGCCGTCCAGCTCCGGCGCCGGTGCACAACCGGACAAGGTGCCGGTGAGCAGCGCCGTGCCGAGGACCCAACCCGCGAGGAGCAGACGGGTGCGGCGCGGACGGGATAGGGACCAGGCACGCTGGGCCGGCTGGGTGGTCAGGTTCATGGTTCCACACTCTTCTGGAGCTCTTGCAGGTGCTGCCCCAGGTCCCCGGTCACGGCCGGATAGGGGACGACGGCGGGTGGAACAGGCGCTGCCAGGGCGACGGCAGCCGTGACGGCACCTGTCAGGAGCGCCAGGAGCGCGAGGGACAGCAGGATCTGGGTGCGTCGGCCGGCCCGCTGGAAGCGCGAGGCGGTCCGGGACAGCCAGGTGCCGCGGTCTGCCCGCGGGGCGGCAACCGCGTCCGGGTCCAGCTGGTACCCGGCCCGGGTACCGGTGCTGGCACGGCCGCCGTTGCCGGTGGCGGCAGCAGCGTCACCAACGGGCATGGCAAGCGTCGCCGGGTTGGCGCCTGGTCCGAGCGAGGACAGCAGCGGGGGACGGACCGGCGGGACCGGCAGCACTCGGGTGCGTTCTTCGGCTAGGAGACCGGGGAGTGACTCGGACGAGACCAAGGCACGCCGCAGCGCCACTTCGAGGTCCGCGGCGGAGGGACGGTCCAGGGGATCCAGCGCTGTCATGGCCCGGATCAGCTTGGCCCATTCGACGGGCACCGAAGCGGGGACGGCCGGGACCCGGTGCAGTCTCGCGACGGCGGATTCCACGGCACTGCCGGGGTACTCGAGCTCTCCCTTGATGCACTCGAGCAGGACCAGCCCCAGGGAGTAAATGTCGGTTGCCGGACCGAGCTCCGCTCCGCGGGACTGTTCCGGACTCAAGTACGCGGCGGTCCCCACCATGGTGCCGGTCGCGGTCAGCCGGGTGCCGTCCATCATGCGTGCAATCCCGAAGTCGGTGAGCTTCGGCCGCAGGGGCTCCCCGGGGCGGACCGGAACGAGCAGGATGTTTGCCGGCTTGATATCCCGGTGGACGATGCCGAGCGAATGCACGTAGGCCAGGGCGTCCGACACACCGGCTCCGATGACCGCGATATCGGCCAGCGGCAACGGACTGTGCCGGATCCTGGCCCGGAGGTCCTGACCGTCCACCAGTTCCATGGTCAGGAACGGCCGGGGTTCATCCGGGATGCGGGTGTCCGTGCCGGCGTCGAACAGGGTCACCAGGCTCGGGTGGTTAAGGGTTGCCAGGAGTCCAATTTCGGCTTCCTGCCGCCTGACTTCGTCAGGATCGGCGGAGTGCGGGGCAAAGAGCTTGAGAGCCACGTCGCGGCCGAGGTTCACGTCCCTGGCGCTGTAGACGGACGCCATTCCGCCCCGGCCGATCACTTCCCCCAACCGGTAGCGGCCGCTCAAGAGCTCTGCCGTGCCGCTATTGGGCGAAGTACTGTCCACGATGTCCCCGTTCCTTCCCCGTGCGCCACGGCGGCGCCCCTGAAGAATGATACCGGGACGGGTATGGGTCCCTCGCAATGCCTCCGCGGACCGACGGCCGCAGAGCGGTGGACTAGCGCATTCTGTTAGGCCGTTGGGTCCCCCAGCGGACCCAACGACCGGATTGCGTTTCCGGAGCCTGCGACGCCGTTGGGTCCCCCAGCGGACCCAACGACCGGATTGCGTTTCCGGAGCCTGCGGCGCCGTTGGGTCCCCCAGCGGACCCAACGACCGGATTGCGTTTCCGGAGCCTGCGACGCCGTTGGGTCCCCCAGCGGACCCAACGACGGAATGCTTTCCGGAGCCTGCGACGCCGTTGAGTCCCCCAGCGGACCCAACGACCTCACTCCGGCCTCACAAGACCTTAGCGGGAGCGGGAGCGGCGCCTGGGCGGGCGTACCTGGTTGTGCGGGGACGGTTCGCGAAGCGCGGTGGATCCGGCGGGGCGGGGCGGGACAGCGTGCAACGCCGCGGGCGCTGAAAGCGTTGGTTGCTTGGTGGGCGAAGCGAGAGGGCAAAACGGGGCGCCGGAATACCGGCAGCGTGCGGTGCCGTCCATTGGGGATCTCCTGAATGACTGTTGGCGGGCGCGCAAGGCAGCCCGATTGGCCGTGCTCTGTGGAGGGCAGAGACGGCTAACTAGTCAGGAGATGAACCGGGGTCAGCGGCGACGGCTGAGTGCACGTGCTGCAGCGGACCACGGATAGCGTCAGCGCCGGCTGTGGGAATGACCAGATATGCGCTGGGGAGCCAGGCGGCCCCACCGGCGGGTCCGCCGGCGGAGGCGGTATTTCCGGATCCAGAGCCGGGCGCCGCGGGCAGGGCATCGGGAGCGGGCAGACCCGTCCCGTTAGGCCAGGGTGTGGGGCTGTCGTCGCCGGCAGGTGCTGGCGGCACGGTGCCTTCCGGGGTGGCTCCTGCCGGGGGGGCGCTCCCCGTTTGCTGCCCGTCCGCTCTCGGCCGGACAGCGGTGTCCGGAGCCGGGAGGTACAGCGGGGCGCCGATGACCTCGATGCCGGGTGCGGGCGCGGGTTCCTGCAGCGCAGTCAGGCGATCCTCGGTGACGTTGCAGTCTGCCGGGACGTCCGGTTCCGCGGTGGGTACCGGGTCCTGGGCCAGCACGACCGGGGGCGCCTCGTCAATGAGCGCCGGATCAGGAACCGCCGGTTCGGTCGGTGGAACCGCGTCCGTCAGCGTGGGTCCTGCCGTCGGCGGGTCCGTCGTCACCGGGTCGGCTGGTGCCGTTGCGGTGGGCGAGGGCGTGGGTGCCGTTGCGGTGGGCGAGGGCGTGGGTGCCGTTGCGGTGGGCGAGGGCGTGGGTGCCGTTGCGGGCGACGGATCAGGGGTCGGCGGCGTTGGGGTGGTGGCCGGGTCAGTGACGGTCGGTGTCGGCTCGGGACTGACGGGGGGCGCGGTTGGGTCCGGCGCGGACGCCGGATACGTCACTGCCGGGTCCGGGGCCGGCGAGGGCGTCGGGCCGGAACCAGTCGGGGTGGGGTTGGTGACAGGCTCGGTCGCCGGTTCGGGTGCCGGCGGGGCCGTCGCCAGGGCGGGTGCCGGAGCGGGAACAGCGGGCTCGGCGGGGAGGAGCGACGTCGCCGGGTCGGCGGGGTCCGGCGCCGGCTCCCCGGTGATTGCCGGGGCCGGAACTGTTGCCCAAGGCGTTCCCCCGGGCGTGAGGCCGGCCGCTACGGTGGGTTCGACGACCGCCGCCGTCGGCTGCACGCCAAATGCCGGCGTGGGGACGGTGGCCGTGAAGGTGATGGGTCCGGCGACGGTGACGTCGGCCGGGGGCGCGGCGGCGGCGGTTTCGTCTGCGCAAGCGGCCGACGCAGAGAGGGCCAGCCAGGCGAGTCCGGCGGCGCCGCCAAGGATTACCCGCCGGAGCGGACGGCGCGGGCGCGTCGGCACTGATGCTGGGTCCACGCGCACACCCCATTTCCCGAAGCTCGACGGTTCCCTATAGGGTAAGTCCGCGCGCGGGGGCGAGTCCAGAGCCGAAAGTAACTTTGGGCGGATTCACGCGGCTAAACTCCCGTCACCGCGCGTCGTTCGGGTAGCTGACACCCAACTGGGCGCGCACTCCGTCGAACAGCCGCATGGTGTTCAGGGAGTCCTCGAGCGGCATCACCGGGCTCTCGGTGAGCCCGTGCTGGATACAGCGGGTCACCTCGCGCAGTTCATAGCTGTAGCCCCGGCCGACGACGTCGAAGGACTCGCTGCGGGTCTCGTCGAAGCCGACCCGTACGTGGAGCTCCTTGGGGTTGTTGATCGAGCCGATGGCCTGCAGGAACCCCTGGCTGCCGGCCACGGTGGCCGTCCTGGGGCCGTGCGCCAGCAGCGACGAGGTCAGCTGCGCCTGGGCGCCATGGTGGTAGCCGAGGGTCAGCGCGTTCTGGGCGTCCACGCCGTCGTCGTTCAGCCAGCCGGTGGCGCTGACGGTCTGTGGGAAACCCAGGGTACCCAGTGCCCAGAGTAGCGGGTACACCGTGAGGTCCAGCAGCGCGCCGCCGCCATCCTTCGGGGCCCAAAGGCGTGAAGTGGGAGAATACGGCGCCGGGAAGCCCAAATCCGCCCCTACCCACTTGACCTCGCCGATCTCGCCGGAAGCGGCGATCTCGAAGGCCCGCTGCATGCTCGGCAGGAAGCGGCTCCACATGGCCTCCATCAGGAACAGGCCCTTGGCCCGCGCCAGCGATACCAGCTCGGAGGCCTCCCGCGCATTGACGGTGAGCGCCTTCTCGCACAGGACGTGCTTGCCGGCAGTCAGGGCCGCCAGCGCGATTTCGTGGTGGTGGGCGTGCGGCGTGGCGACGTACACGACGTCGACGTCGCCATTGGCGAGCAGGCGTTGATAGCCGGTCTGCCCGTTGTGGTCCCCGTACGCGCGGGCGAAGCCGAAATCCGCGGCGAACGCGTCTGCTGCCGCCTGGGTGCGCGAACTGACCGCGTAAAGCTCGGCGTCGGCGAGGAGCTCCAGATCGCGGGTCACGGACGCCGCGATGCCTCCCGTGGCGATGACACCCCATCGCAGCCTGGCGCCGGTGGCAGTTCGGGGGTCGGGGTCCGGCTGGCTGAACAGCCAGGGTGTGGCGATGTGGGCGGTCATGGAGTCATCTTCTCACCCGGGTGAGGCGTTACGCGGGAGCGTCTGCCGCTACCCGCGTCCGTGCTGCCTCCTCGGTCAGCCGGCCCTGCTGGAGCCGGAACCGCCGGTCGGTCTTATTGGCCAGGGACCGGTCGTGGGTGACCACGAGGATGGTGGTGTTGTGGTCTCGGCTGAGAGAGCTGAGGAGCTCGATGATGTGCTGACCGGTCTGTTCGTCCAGGTTGCCGGTGGGCTCATCGGCGAGGATCAGTTTGGGCTCGTTGGCCAGCGCCCGGGCGATGGCCACGCGCTGCTGCTCACCGCCGGAGAGCCGGTTAATGCGCCGCACATGCTTGTCCGGGTCGAGCTGCACCTGCTCCAGCAGCACCCGGGCACGCGCCAGGCGCGCAGCCTTCCGGATTCCGGCGAACTCCATCGGCAGCATGACGTTGTCCACTGCGGAGAGGTTGGGGATCAGATTGAACTGCTGGAACACGAAGCCGATGTCCCGGCGTCGATACTGGGTCAGCTTGCCGTCCGGCATGCCGGCCAGGCTCACGCCGTCCACCAGGACGTCGCCGCTGGTGGGCTTGTCCAGCGCGCCGAGCAGGGACAGCAGGGTGCTCTTGCCGCTGCCGCTCTTGCCCACGATCGAGGCGAGTGTGCCCTGCTCGAGTTCGAAGCTGACGTCGTTGACCGGCTTGATGGTTTTGTCACCGGTCTTAAAAACGCGGACCAGGTTTTTGACTTCGATCATGGCTACTCTCCTCGGAGGACTTCGATGGGGCGGATGCGGGCAGTGAGCAGGGCCGGGACGAGCGCCCCAATGATGGCGACGCCGAACACCGCGGCGATTCCGGTAGCAATGACGCCGGGGGAAGCGCTGGCAGTCACGGAGGTCAGCAGTTGGTCGGCACCGCCGAAGGGGCCGCCGGCACCGCCGCCGGGGAACCCGCCGCCGCCGGGGCCGCCGCCGCCGGGGCCGCCGCCGCGCTGGCCGGTGGTCGCCGCCGTAGCGGGGGATGAGTTGGAACTCATGAGGGCAGTGGCTATGCCGCCGCTGGCAAAGGACGCGACGGCGGCACCCACCACGCTGCCGAGGGCCACCAGCACGAGGGCCTCGAGCACAAACTGCAGGCCGATGGTGCGGTTGGGGGCGCCGATGGCCTTGAGCACGCCGATTTCCCGGCGACGCTCACGGACCAGCATGACCATGATCAGCAGGACGATCAGGCCCGCGGTTCCCAGTGCTGCGACAAAGGCGATGAAGGAGATGTTCTTGACACTGCCCAGCGAGCTGACCGCGGTCTCGATGTTCCGCTCGCCCTGGCTGACATCGGCGGCATCGGTGCCGAGCGCCGCCTGCAGGTCCGTCTTGGCGGCGTCGACGTTTTCCATGGAATCCACGGTCACGATCATCGTGGACAGTTCCCCGGGCAGGGCCGCAATGGTCTGGGCAGTCGGCAACGTCATGTACAGGGCGTTGTTGCCGAAGGCGGTGCCGGCGTCGAACAGGCCCGCGACGGTGAAGCTCTGGTCCTTGACGGTGAACGTCGAGCCTACGCTCAGGCCGTTCTTCTCAGCCAGGGTGGTACCCAGAAGTGCGCCCGTGGATTCGGCGTTGTAGTCGCCCAGACCCGCTCCCTGCGTCAGTTCCAGGGCCTTGCCTGCGGCGTCCACCTCGGCGCCGATGCCGGTAGCGGTGATGGGGAGGGAGAACGCAGGCGCCGCCTGACCCGTGCTGCCCGTCCCGGTCGATTTCTGGTTGCGGCGGCCGAGCGTGCCGGCGTCGATGGCAGCCGTGAGGCTGGTGGTCACCGTCGTGGCTGACTGCCCGCCGGGGCCGCCCTGCCCGCCGGGACCGCCCTGCCCGCCGGGACCGCCCTGCCCGCCGCCGGCCTGACCGGCTGCTGCTGTGGTGTTGCGCAGGCGCAGCGCCACGGCGCCGACTACGCTGCTGACGTTGGGCACCGCAGCGGCTGTGATTGCCTGTGCCGCGGTCAGCGGCTCGCCGCCACCCTCGAAGCCCTGGCCGCCGGCGGGGTTGACAGTCAGGACGGTGCCCACCGCGGCGTTTAGTTCGGCGACCTTGCCGGCCACCGCCTGGTTGGCCACCAGCATGGCCAGGGCGAGGCCGATGGCAACTGCCAGCACGGCCACCACGGCGGCTGTTCTGACCTTGTTTCTGAAGGCGTTGCCTATACTCCGGGCAAGGACGCTCACGTGACTCCTAGGGATCTCCGGCCGGCCGGAATGGCCAGCGCTTGCTCCCACAGTGTTACGGGCCGCTGTGCGGATCGCAGTCCGGAGCTATGGATTTGCTGTGAAGGGCTGCGCGGGAAGAGTGGGCAGCAAAGAGCCCCGGCTCCGCCAGGAGGCGGAGCCGGGGCTCTTTGTGGTGCGGTGAACGAACTACTTGGTCAGCGGTCCGAGTACCGGATCGTTGACATAGGCCGTCTTGACGTTCTCAGAGGTCACGATGACCGGCTCCAGCAGGTACGCCGGGACAACCTTGACCGTGTTGTTGTAGGACTTGTCGTCGTTGACCTCAGGCGTCTTGCCGGCCTGGAGGTCCTTGACCATGGTGATGGCATGCTCGACGAGCTTGCTGGTGTCCTTGTTGATGGTGGAGTACTGCTCCCCGGCCATGATCGACTTCACGGACTCAACTTCGGAGTCCTGGCCGGTGACGACCGGAATCGGCTTGCCGGCAGCCTTCACCGAGGTGATGACCGCGCGGGCCAGGGTGTCGTTCGGGGACAGCACGCCGTCGAGCGTTGCCGTGCTGTAGGTCCCGGCGAGCAGGGTGTCCATGCGGCGCTGGGCGTTCTCTGCCTTCCAGCCCTGGGTGACGGCCTGCTCGAACGTCGTCTGGCCGGACAGCACCTTGAGGGTGCCGTCGTCGATCTTCGGCTTCAGGACGCTCATGGCGCCGTCGAAGAAGACCTTCGCGTTGGCGTCATCCGGGGAGCCGGCAAAGAGCTCGATGTTGTACGGTCCGGCCGGCTTCTTGGCCTTCATGCCTTCCAGCAGCGCCTGGCCCTGGAGTTCACCGACCTTGAAGTTGTCGTAGGCGACGTAGTAGTCCACGTTGGCGGTGTTCAGGAGCAGACGGTCATACGCGATGATCGTGGCGCCGGATTCCTTGGCCTGCTGCAGCTGGGTACCCAGCTGCGCACCGTCGATGGCGCCGACGATGATGACCTTGGCGCCCTTGGTGATCATGGCGCTGATCTGGTTCTGCTGTTCCGAAACGCCGCCGTTGGCGAACTGCACATCCGGCTTGAAGCCGGCATTCTTGAGGCCGTCGTTGAAGAGCGTCTCCGCCAGGACCCAGTTTTCGCTGGTCTTCTGGGGGAGCGCGACGCCGATCAGGGAGTCCTTCGGGAACGCTTCGCCGCCGGTGGTGGAACCGCCGGTGGTCCCTGTGTCGGCGCGGCCGCAGGCTGTCAGCGCCAGTGCCGCAATAGCAGCAATTGCTGCTGCCTTTCCTGCTTTACCAATCAGTCGCATTGCTTGGTTCACTTTCTATAGATGGTGTGCGGAGAATCTGGTGGAACGGATCTGGAAACGGACCAGGGAGCGGATCAGACGCCCCTGGAGATGACCTCTTTGGTGGAGGTGGTCTCGTCGGGCTTCATCTCGCTGCTGCGGCCGAAGTTCTTGAACATCAGGCCGATGATGGATTTCTTGCCCTGGGACTTGTTGTAGACGTCGAAGGCGACGGCGATCAGGAGCACAAGGCCCTTGATGATCTGGGTCAGGTCGGCGCCGACGCCGAGCAGCTGCAGGCCATTGTTCAGCACGGCCATCACCAGGCCACCGACGATCGAGCCGATCACGGTGCCGACGCCGCCGGTCACCGCAGCGCCGCCGATGAACACGGCCGCGATGGCGTCCAGTTCCCAGCCAACGCCGTCGAACGGGCCCGAGGCGGTGGAACGGCCGACGAAGATCATGCCGGCGAGGCCGGCCAGGACGGACATGTTCATCATCACCAGGAAGTTGACCTTCTTGGACTGCACACCGGAGAGCTCCGCGGCGTGCCGGTTGCCGCCGACCGCGTAGATGTGGCGGCCGATGACCGTCTTGGAGGAGATGAACCCGTAGATGATCACGAGCGCTGCCAGGATCAGGCCCGGGATCGGGAAGGACGTGCCCGGCCGGCCGGTGGCGAACAGGTAGGTCGCGTAGAGGATGGCGCCGCAGATCAGGACCAGCTTGGTGATGCTGACCCAGGCTTCGGGCACCTCGGCGCCGAGGGCTTTGGCGTTGCGGCGGGAGCGGATCTCACTGAAGACCACAAAGGCGACGCCGAGCAGGCCCAGCAGCAGGGTGAGGTTGTTGTAGCCGGTGGTCGGCCCGATTTCGGGCAAGTAGCCGGAGCCGATCTTCTGGAAGTCGGCGGGAACCGGGATGGTGTTGGACTTGCCAACGTACTGGTTGGCGCCGCGGAAGATGAGCATGCCAGCCAGCGTGACGATGAACGCCGGGATGCCGACATACGCCGTCCAGAACCCCTGCCAGGCGCCAATCAGCACGCCCAGCAGCAGCCCCATCAGGATTCCGAGGTACCAGGGGATGCCCCAGTCCCGGATGAAGAGGGCCACGCAAACGCCCACAAACGCCGCTACCGAACCAACGGAGAGGTCGATGTGGCCGGCAATGATCACCAGGACCATGCCGATGGCAAGGATCAGGATGTAGGAGTTGCCGTTGAAGAGGTTGATGACGTTGCCCGGGGTGAGGGTCCGGCCGTCGGTTGCAATCTGGAAGAAGATGATCAGGGCCACCAGGGCGAAGATCATGCCGAATTGGCGGGTGTTGCCGCCAAAGAGCTTCTTGAGCGCGTTCATTGTTCAGTCCTTGTTTCCGTCAGTGTTCGGAGCAGTTGGCCACAGCGGTCAGGCGGTCTTGCGGGCCGAAGTCATGAGTTTCATGAGGGTTTCCTGGCTGGCTTCGTCCTTGTTGAGCACGCCGGTGATGGCGCCTTCGAAGATGGTGTAAATGCGGTCCGAGAGGCCCAGCAGCTCGGGCAGCTCCGAGGAAATCACGATGACGCCCTTCCCCTGGTTGGCCAGCTGCTGGATGATGCCGTAGATCTCGTACTTGGCGCCGACGTCGATCCCGCGGGTGGGCTCGTCCAGGATCAGCAGCTCGGGGTCGGTGAACATCCACTTCGCCAGCACCACCTTCTGCTGGTTGCCGCCGGAGAGCTTGGCCACGCCTTCCTCCACCGACGGCGCTTTGGTCCGCAACGATTTGCGGTACTGCTCGGCGACGGTGAACACCTTGTTGGCGTCAATCACGTTGTGCTTGCTGACCTTTTTGAGGTTGGCCGAGACCGTTGTGGCCTTGATGTCATCCAGCAGGTTCAGCCCCAGGGACTTGCGGTCCTCGGTGACGTAGCCCAGTCCGGCGTCGATCGCCTGTTTGACGCTCTTGAGGTCGACCTCCTTGCCATGCATGTAGATCTGACCGGAGAGGAACCGGCCGTAGGACCGGCCGAAGACGGACCGGGCGAGCTCGGTGCGCCCTGCGCCCATCAGCCCGGCGAAGCCGACGATCTCGCCCCGGCGGACGAAGAAGTTGGAGTTCTTGCAGACCATGCGGTCCTGGACCTGCGGGTGGCCCACGTTCCAGTTCTTGACCTCGAAGAAGACCTCGCCGATCTTCGGCTCGTGGTCCGGGAAACGGGATTCCAGGGTCCGGCCCACCATGCCCTTGATGATGCGGTCCTCGTCGACGCCGTCGGCCTTGACGTCCAGCGTCTCGATCGATTTGCCGTCGCGGATGATGGTGATGGAGTCCGCGATCTGCTCGATCTCGTTCAGCTTGTGGGAAATGATGATGGACGTGATGCCGCGGCCCTTCAGGCCGAGCATCAGGTCCAGCAGGTGCTGGGAGTCGGATTCGTTCAGGGCCGCGGTGGGCTCGTCGAGGATGAGCAGCTTCACCGATTTGTTCAGCGCCTTGGCGATTTCGACGAGCTGCTGCTTGCCGACGCCGATCTCCTTGATGGGGGTCTCCGGGTCCTCCCGGAGTCCGACCCGTGCCAGCAGCTCGGTGGAGCGGATCCGGGCCTCGGCCCAGTCGATTACGCCGCGCTTGGTGGGTTCGTTGCCCAGGAAGATGTTCTCCATGATGGACAGCTCGGGGATCAGCGCGAGCTCCTGGTGGATGATCACGATGCCGGCGTGCTCGCTGGCCCGGATGTCCTTGAACTGCTGGACTTCGCTCTGGTACACGATGTCGCCGTCATAGCTGCCGAAGGGGTAAACGCCGGAGAGCACCTTCATGAGGGTGGACTTGCCGGCGCCGTTCTCACCGCAGATCGCGTGGATCTCACCGGCTTTGACCCGCAGGTTCACCTCGGACAATGCTTTAACGCCGGGGAACTCTTTGGTGATGGAGCGCATCTCGAGAATTATCGGATCGCTGTGCGTGTTGAGGGACGTCATCTGCCCTTACGCCTCCAATGCATGACTTCGTTGTCCGCCCCTGCAAACCGCAGGGTCGTCTGATGGAAAAGTAAACTGGATCACAGGCCTTGTCGTCAAGTCTTTAACGCAACGGCCCGATAACAAATACCTTAGTCGCGCCGGATTCCGGCGTGCTGGAAGACCAAAGCGGTCGCGCCCAGGGCCTCGGCACGGTCCCCGAGGGAGGACATCGTGAGCGTCGTCGTCTCGCCGATGACGGGCACGGCGTGCCGGACCAGGCCTCGCCGGATCGGGTCCAGCAGCAGCTCGCCGAGTCCCGCCAGCGGGCCGCCCACCACGATCACTTCGGGGTTGATCAGGTTGGCCACATTGCCCAGGGCACGGCCGACGGCGAGCCCGGCGTCGTCTACCACGCGCAGGGTCGCGGAGTCCCGGGCAAGGGCCTTGCGGACGATGTCCTCCGGGGTGAGTGGAGCGTCCTCCCCGCGGCCCAGGAGCTCGATCATGGTGGTGGTCGAAGCGATGGTCTCCAGGCACCCGCGGTTCCCGCAGCGGCAGACCAGCCCGTGCTCATGGATGGTCGCGTGGCCGATTTCGCCGGTGATCCCGACGTTGCCGTAATAGGGCACCCCGTTCAGGATCAGCCCCGCGCCGATGCCGGATCCGATCTTGAGGAACAACAGGTTGCTGATGCCGGTGTGGGGCCCCCAGGTCACCTCCGACAGGGCGCCGAGGTTGGCGTCGTTGTCGACGAAAACCGGGAGTTCCAGCGTCTCCTCGAGGCGTTGCAGGATGTTGATGCCCACCCATTCGGGCAGGATGGCACCCTGCGCCACCGTCCCCGTGCGGCGGTCGATGGGGCCAGGAATGCCCACGCCGGCGCCCACAACCGCGCTGCGTTCCACGCCGCTGCTGGCCAGAAGCTTGTCGAGCAGTCCGACGGCGGCAGTGATGCCCTCCTCAGCGTGGTGGCCCAGCGGGAGCAGGACCGAATCCTCGGCGATGACGTGGTAGCTCAGGGAGGCGAGGACCACGCGCAAGTGCCGGCGGCCGAAGTCAATGCCGACGGCGACGGCCCCGTTGCTGTTGAGCCGGACGTTCAGGGCGCGCCGGCCGGAGCTGGTGATCGGTTCGGTGGAGGCCATCCCGGCGTCCTGCATGATCTTGACGATGTTCGAGACCGTGGCCGTGGAAAGGCCGGTCTGCCGTGCCAGTTCCGCCTGCGTGGAGGGCCCGGCGAGAAGGCACTCAATGATCCGCTGTTGGTTCAGATGCCGGAGCGCGGACTGCGATCCGGGGTTTTTGGTTCGGCTCCTCGTTGAGCGCGTTGGTGAGGGCATGCAATGAAGAGTGCCCCATCCGCGCTTTGTAGTCAAGAAATTAACGCATGGCAGATCTGGAAATCGACCGGCGGGTCCGGTGAGCGGCCTTGCGGCGTGTCTGCCGGGACCCGCGGGGCATTCCGCCCCGTTTCCCCCGCGGACGGGCGGAAATGCACCGGTACGGCGTTGCTCGCGGATGGCTACGCTGGAGATGCGAGTCCGCCGCGAAGGGCGGGCCCTATGGATGCTGAGGTGGTAATGGTGCTACTGGCCCTGATGCAGGCGAACGCCGCCGTGCTGGACGTTGACGCCAACTGCGCTGCGGTGGATGCCGCCGCCGGCAAGGCTGCCGCGGCCGGCGCGCAGTTGCTCCTCACCCCGGAGCTTTTCCCGGTGGGATATGCGCCGCTGCGGCTGCGGGCGGAGCTTGACCCCGCGGCGCTACCCGCCCTCCGGCGGGCCCTGGCGGACGTGGCGCGCCGGAACGGTATTGCACTCGTCTACAGCCTCCCCGCCGTCACCGCCGCGGGGGAATGGCACATCACGGCCACCCTCGTCGACAAAAACGGGGACGAGCTGCTCAGCTACGCCAAGGTCCACCTCTTCGGGCCGGAGGAACGCCAGGCGTTTGTCCCCGCCGCGGCCAGTCCCGGCGTCGTGGACTTCCACGGGGTCAGGACCTCACTGGTGATCTGCTACGACGTGGAGTTCCCTGAGGCCGTTCGGGCCGCCGCGGTGCGCGGCGCCGAACTGCTGCTGGTGCCGACAGCCCTGGCGGAGGGATTCGACGCAGTGCCGCAGGTGCTGATCCGGGCGCGGGCACTGGAGAATCATCTGACCGTGGCCTACGCAAACCACTGCGGGACAGAGGAGGGCTGCGGATTCCTGGGCGGAAGCGTCATCGCAGCCCCGGACGGCGGGCTCCTGGCCGCGGCCGGCACCGGGGCGGAACTGCTGTTCGCCGAGCTGCCGGAGCCGGGTGCGGCCGGGCACGAGGTGGCGTACCTGGATGATCTCCGGCCGGAGGTCTACCGTTCCTGGGGCAGCTGACCGGCACCGGCCTCCGGGGTCTCCGGCGCGGCCGGCGCGGCCGGGGCCGCCGGCATCCCGGGCAGCTCATCCGTGTACTGCAGGGCGATCCAGAGCTCGGCCCGGGCCTGCGCCTGGTTGAGATCCAGCTCCAGCAGCTCCGCGAGCAATCCGATCTGCCGGCGGATGCTGTTGCGGTGCAGCCCGGTGGCTTTCGCCGTGGCATCCCAGCTGCCGTTCTGGCTGAGCCAGGCACTGAGGATGCCGAGCAGTGCGTCCCGCCGCTCCGGTGCCAGCGCCAGCAAGGGGGCCAGCAGCCGGGTGGCGAGTATGGCGCCGGCCTCCTTGCCGAGCAGCCCGGTCACGGACCACGTCACCTCATCGACCCGCACGCTGCGTCCGGTGGTCCCGACCCGGCCGCGAAGGGACCAGGCCCGCTGGTACGCCTCCGCGAGCCCGGAGAGTTCGGTGGCACTCCCGATCACGAGGCGCCAGCCCTGCCGTTCCACGCCGGCCAGCAGGGTGTCGTCGACCTTCAGCCGGGTAATGGCGGCAAATCCGGAGTCGGTGAGCTCCACCAGCTTGGTGTCGAACATCCGGCGCCATTCCAGCAGCTCCCGCACGGGACTTGCGACGGCACGGCCGGCGCGGGCGGCGGGGCCGGCGGGGCCGGCGCGGCCTGGGGCGGCTGTGGTGCCTGCCGGCACTGCCGGAACTGCGGAGGCTGCCGGGGCGTCCGGAGTCCCGGCTGCCTCCGGGCGGATGCCCAGGACCACTCGCAGCTGCCCGGACCGGGTGGAGGAGACGCTCTGCGCCAGCAGGTCCTTGAGCCCGTTGACGTGGCGGGTGCCTCCGGACACCAGGCTGTCCGGATGCAGCAGCAGCGCGGTGGCCAGCTGGCTGGGGGCCAGTGAGCCGCTGGTGCGCTGGCGAACCAGCAGTTCCAGCAGTCCGACGGCGGTGGAGACGGCGCTGTTCTGGGCCGGGGTCAGCGGGGCGTCGGTGCCCAGGACCAGGGCGCCCAGGTTTGCGTCCCGGGTGCTGCGCAGGGGATACCCGAACACCAGCGCCGAGCCTGCCGTGCCGAACGAGTCCAGCTCCACCCGCGGGCCGCTCCCGGAGAGCAGCCTTGCCAGCAGGGGTTGCAGCGCTGCCGCGTCCACGCCCGGCGCGGAATTGGCTCCCGCTGCGCTGGCGGTTCCGCGGGCACGCATCCGCCCGTCGGCGCCCACCAGGACCGCCCAGACCGGAACCCGCTGCACGAGAGCGGCCAGGAGCTCGTGTTCGGGCCTTGCCGACAGCACGGCGCGCATGAGCTGCCGGTTCGTGTCCGCGAGTTGCCGGAACGTCGTGGCGTTGTCCGATTCCAGCAACTGAGAGAATGCCAGGCCGACGGCGGCGAAGGGAACGGTCTTCGGCACGGCCACGAGGGTCAGGTTGTGCCGCCGACAGGCCTGCACCACGGCGTCGGGCACCGCGTCGAAGTACGGTTCCAGGCCGAAGCCCAGGGCGGAGACGCGCGCCGCGACCAGCCGCCGCACATAGGCCTCCACGGGGTCCCGGGCGCCGCCATCGCCCAGGAAGGGGAGGCCGGCGGTGAGCAGGAACTCGCCGTCGAGCAGGTACGGGGTGGGGTCCTCCAGCTCGCTCGGCTCCACCCAGCGCAGCCGCTCCGCCCCGTTGCCGCCGTCGTGCAGAACCGACAGCTCCGGCGGCAGCTGGCGCAGGAATTGCGCCAGGGTGACGAAACCCGGCCGCTCGGCGTCGTCAGCAGTCACGGCAGCCACGGGGGTCCAGGGCCGGGGCCTTCGGTGCATTAAGTCTCATGGCTGAAGACTATAGGTCTTTTTGCACAACCGTGAGAGCTGGCTCACAAGCCTAGGCTGGACCGGGGAAAAGACCACTACTGAAGAACGGACGTCAACGATGACTGTGCCAACTCTTACCGGTGAACGGCCGCCGGCCACCACGGGCCGTCCCGGACTGGCCGCGCAGCTGCTTCGCCGCAAGCCGATCGGACAGCTCGTCAGCGAAGCCGAAAACGGCCACGGCGGCACGCGGCTGGTCCGCAGCTTCGGCGTGCTGCAGCTGACGATGATCAGCGTCGGCGCCACCCTCGGCACGGGCATCCTGGTGATCCTGGGTGAATCCGTGCCGCTGGCGGGCCCGGCCATCTGGATCTCCTTCGCCATCGCCGGAGTCGCTGCCCTGCTCTCCGCCGTCTCCTACGCCGAAATGGCCGGAATGGTGCCCGCGGCGGGATCGAGCTACTCCTACACCTACGCGACCATGGGCGAGGGCATGGCCTGGATCTGCGGCTGGTGCCTGGTGCTCGAATACGCAGTCTCCGTGGCCGCCGTCGCCGTCGGCGCCGGCCAGTACGTCAACGAAGCCCTCGCCGTCTTCGGCCTTGCACTGCCGGACGCCTTCTCGCAGCCGCCCGGGGACGGAGGCGTGCTGAACGCGCCGGCGATCGTGATCGTGGTCCTGGCCATGGCGCTGCTGGTCCGCGGCGCCAAGGAAAGCGCCTGGATCAACACGGCCATCGTCGTGGTCAAGGTCAGCATTCTGGTCTTCTTCTGCGCCGTGGCCTTCACCGCCTTTAACGCCGCCCATTTCGAACCGCTGCTGCCGATGGGCGCCGCCGGCGTCTCCGCCGCCGCCTCCCGGGTGTTCTTCTCCTATATCGGGTTCGACGCAGCCTCCACAGCCGGCGAGGAGGCCCGCAACCCGAAGCGCGATCTGCCCCGGGCCATCCTGCTTTCCATGCTGATCGTCACCACCATCTACGTGCTCGTCGCGGTCGCCGCGATCGGCGCCCGGCCCTGGGGCTGGTTCGACGGCACCGAAGCCGCCCTCGTGAAAATCCTGGAGGAGACTACCGGGCAGCCCTGGATTGCGCTGGTGTTCGCCGTCGGGGCCGTGCTGGCCATCGCCAGCATCGTGCTGACGGTCCTCTACGGCCAGACCCGCATCCTGCTGTCGATGTCACGGGACGGCATGGTGCCCAGAATCTTCGGCCGCGTCTCGCCCCGCACCGGCACCCCGGTTGCCGGGACCCTGATCGTGGGCTCCGCCGTCGCCCTCACCGCGGGCCTGGTCCCGCTCGGGGCGCTGGCGGACGCCACCAGCATCGGCACCCTTTTTGCCTTCGCCCTGGTCAACGTCGCCGTCATCCACCTGCGGCGCCACCGGCCCGAACTCACGCGCAGCTTCCGCGTCCCGCTGTTTCCGTTGACCCCCATCCTCGGCGCCGCCATGTGCGGCTACCTCATGCTCAACCTGGGCGCCGACACCTGGGTGGTCTTCGGACTGTGGATGCTGGTGGGCGTGGCCGTCTACTTCGGCTACGGCCGCAGGCACTCCCGGGTGGCGGCGCTCAGCCGCGAGGAATACCGTGAACTATCCGGTGCAGCCCCCTCCGCCACCACGTCCACGCCCGAACCGATGAAAGCACACCACTCATGACAACCGCCACAGAACTCCCGGCCCCCCGACCGGCAGCGCCCGGCGCCGGCGGCCAGGCCCCCATCACCATGCTGAACCCCGACTTCCCGTTTAGCTACGACCACTACCTGGCCCACCCCGACGGCCTGGGCGCCATCCCCGCCGGGCTCCACGGAACCGAAGTGGCCGTCGTCGGCGCCGGGCTCTCCGGGCTGGTGGCGGCTTACGAGCTGATGAAACTGGGCCTGCGCCCGGTCCTCTACGAAGCGGACCAGATCGGCGGCCGGCTGCGGACCGCGAGCTTCCCCTCCGCCGCCGGCGTCGTGGCCGACCTCGGCGGGATGCGCTTCCCCGTCTCCGGCAAGGCCTTCTACCACTACGTCGAACTGCTCGGACTAGAAACCCAGGAGTTCCCCAACCCGCTGGCGGCGGCGACCTCCAGCACGGTGATCGAGCTCGCCGGGCAGAAGCACTACGCCCGCACCCCGGCGGACCTCCCGCCGTTCTTCCGGGAGGTCGCGGAGGCCTGGAAGGCTGCCGTCAACGACGGCGCCAAGTTCGCCGAGATGCAGGACGCCATCCGCGCGCGGGACACCGCCCGGATCAAGGAGCTGTGGAACGCGCTGCTGCCCCTGCTGGATGAACAGACCTTCTACGGGTTCATCGCCGGCAGTGACTCGTTCAAGCAGGCAGGGTTCGACCACCGCGAGGCGTTCGGGCAGGTGGGGTTCGGCACGGGCGGCTGGGACACGGATTTCCCCAACTCCATCCTGGAAATCCTGCGCGTTGTCTACACCGACGCCGACGACGCGCACCGGTCCATTGCCGGCGGGGCGCAGCGGCTCCCGGAGGCACTTTGGCAGCACGCGCCGTCGGGCATGGTCCACTGGCCCGAGGGGACATCGCTGGCCTCGCTGCACGCCGGCGCTCCGCGGGGCGCCGTGGACCGGATCGCCCGGGACGGCAGCGGCGACTTCCGCATCCGGGAGCGGTGGGGCCGCGAGGCGGCCTATCCGGCCGTGATCACCACCTGCCAGTCGTGGCTGCTGTCGACGCGGATCCACACCGAGGAAACCCTGTTCCCGGCCGCACTGTGGACCGCGATCGAACGCTCGCACTACATGCAGTCCTCCAAGACCTTCGTGATGGTCGACCGGCCCTTCTGGAAGGACATCGACCCCGCGACGGGCCGGGAGGTCATGTCCATGACGCTGACCGACCGGCTGAACCGGGCCACCTACCTGCTGGACAACGGGCCCGAGAAGCCCGCGGTGATCCTGCTCTCCTACACCTGGAACGACGACGCACTGAAATGGCTGTCCCTGGACGCGGACCAGCGGGTCGAGCTCATGCTGCATTCGCTCGAGCAGATCTACCCGGACGTGGACATCGCCGGCCACATCGTCGGCCAGCCCATCACCGTCTCGTGGGAAGCGGACCCCAACTTCATGGGGGCCTTCAAGGCCAACCTGCCGGGACAGTACCGCTATCAGCAGCGCCTCTTCAGCCACTTCAAGCAGGACCAGCTCCCGGCAGGGCAGCGCGGGATCTTCCTGGCCGGCGACGACGTGTCCTTCACCGCCGGGTGGGCCGAGGGCGCCGTGACTACCGGACTGAACGCGGTCTGGGGCGTCGTCAACCACCTGGGCGGGTCATCGGCGGCCGGGAACCCGGGTCCGGGCGACGTGCTCGACGAACTGGGCCCGATCTCCCTGGACTAAGGCTCCCAGCGTGCTTAGCCGTGCAGTTCGCGGTGCGCCCGGGCCAGATCCTGGTAGTGCGCCGCGTTCTGCTGCACGCCCGCGAACTCCTCGTCGCTGAGTTCGCGGCGGACCTTGGCCGGCACCCCGGCGACCAGCGAGCGGGGCGGAACCACGGTGCCTTCCAGCACGACGGCGCCGGCGGCCACGAGCGAGCCGGCACCGATCACGGCGCCGTTGAGAATCGTGGCGCTCATGCCGATCAGGCAGTCGTCCTCAACCGTGCAGCCGTGCACGACGGCGCTGTGCCCGACGCTGACCCGGGCGCCGACCGTGCAGGGGAAGCCCGGGTCGGCGTGCAGCACCACGTTGTCCTGCAGGTTGGTGCCGGCGCCCACGCTGATCGCGGCGGTGTCGGCCCGGACGGAGACGCCATAGAAGGCGCTGGAGTTCTCGGCGAGCGTTGCCTTGCCGATCACCGAGGCGCTCGGTGCGATGAAGGCGGATTCGTGGACGGCCGGGGTGTCCCCGGCGAAAGCGTAAATGGGAGCCATGCCTCCAGCCTAGGCCACACCCCCGCCCAACTAGCTGGCAGCAGGGGCCGGTATGAGCCCCCAAAACGGCCCCTGCTGCGAGCCAGTTGGGCGGCGGGGTTGAATGGGGGCCGGGCCTGAGTAGGATCGAGGCCATCAAAGACGCTGTCCGGGAGGTGGCCCGTGCTGACGGAAAACGGGAAGTTTCGACGAGTGATGCGGCGGCTGGAGGAGTCGGACCGCCTCGACCCGGCCGTCCGGGTGGCGGAGCCGCTCGCAGGCCGGCTGGTGGCCAACCCCAGGCTGCGCAGCTTCTTCCGGGGTGACGCCACCGGCATCCCGCCGCACGTCATCGCCACAGACGTGCCGTTCGGGGCCTGGTTCATGGCGATCTTCCTGGACCTCTTCCCGGACGAGGGAACCCGGCGCGCAGCCGCCCGGCTCGTGGCACTCGGCGTCGTCGCGGCCGGCCCCACCGGCCTCAGCGGCTGGGCCGAATGGGCCCGGGCGGACCGCGCCACCCGACGCGTCGGCGTCGTCCACGCTGCGGCGAACGGCACGGCGACGCTGATCTTCCTGGCCTCGTGGGCCGCACGTACCCGCGGCCGGCACGGACTGGGCGTACGGCTGGCCCGGCTGGGCGGCGCCGCTCTCATCGTCGGAGGATTCCTGGGCGGGTACATGCGCAGCGTGCGCCGCCCCTGAGCCCGTTGAGCTATCAGTTGTGGTCACTCTGAGCGCTGGGAACGACTACAAGTGATAGCTCAACGGGTGTTTTCCGGTGGCGGGGCGGGGGAGCGGAGCACTGTGAAGCCAAGGCTCTGTTTGGGAAGGCCGGGGGTGGGAACGTCCTGTTCCGGGACGACGACGGCGATCGGCGCCCCGGGCGCGGCCACCCGCCCCAACTCCCGGACGACGTCGTCCCAATCCTCCGGGGGCAGTCCCCCGAGGGCGTCCACCGCCCACACCGAGGGGAAGACCGAGTCGGCGAAGGGCAGCGAGCCGGCCGGAGCGACCGAGGCTTCCAGGCCCCGGGCCCGCGCCGCATGGATGTTCTCCTCGGACGGGTCGACGCCGGTGAAGTGGATGCCGGACTGGACAAAACGCAGCCCATCCAGGCCCTGCCCGCAATCCAGGCCCAGCACACCCCTGCGGCCCTCAGCCTTGAGCAGGGCCACGAATTCGGTCAGCGGGTCTTCCGGGGAAAGTGCCATACCCCTATTCAATGACCGCCGTCAGCGGAAAACAACCGGGCTCAGTTGAAAACAACCGTCCGGTTCCCGTCCAGCAGGACCCGGTGCTCGGCATGCCACTGCACCGCCTGGGCCAGCGTGCGGCCCTCCACGTCGCGGCCCATCTGGACGAACTGCTCGGCCGTGCGGCGGTGGTCCACCCGGATGACTTCCTGTTCGATGATCGGCCCCTCGTCCAGGGCAGCCGTCACGTAGTGCGCCGTGGCGCCGATGAGCTTCACGCCCCGGGCGTGTGCCTGGTGGTAGGGCTTGGCGCCCTTGAAGGACGGCAGGAAGGAATGGTGGATGTTGATGGCCTTGCCGGTCAGCTGCTGGCACAGTTCGTCGGAGATGATCTGCATGTAGCGGGCGAGGACTGTGAGCTCGATGTCATGCTCGGCCATCAGCGCCCGCAGCTGGTCCTCGGCCTGGACCTTGGTGTCCGGGGTGACCGGGATGTGGTGGAAGGGGATGCCGTAGAACTCGGCCAGGCCGGCCAGGTCCCGGTGGTTGGAGACGATGGCGGGGATCTCGATGGGCAGGGTGCCGGAGCGCTGCAGGAACAGCAGGTCATTGAGGCAGTGCGCTGACGTGCTGGCCATCAACAGGGTGCGGATCTTCCGGCCGGCGGGGTTGAGGCTCCAATGCATCCCGAAGGCCTGGGCCACGGGCTCCAGGGCGGCCTGGAGCTCCAGCTGGGAGGACGCCGTTGTGGCCTCGACGCGCATAAAGAAGGTGCCGGTGCTCTGGCTGCCGTATTGCTGCGAGTCCGTAATATTGCAGCCCGCGACGAGCAGGGCGCCCGCGACGGCGTGCACGATTCCGGGGCGGTCCGGGCAGGAGAGGGTGAGGATATAGGAGGCAGTCAGCTGGTCGTCAGTCACGGAAGTCAAGCCTACCCGCGGTCAACCGGAGGCACGGTCCGGGCCGCCGGTCTGGGGTAGTCTGGAACGGTCGCAACTGGCGTTGGGTGGCTAACCACCAGGGAGCGGCACTTACGAAGACCACGGATCGTACGCCTGGGCCGAGGGTCATGTTTTCCGGTTGGCAGCGCCTTGCTGCCGGCCCGCATCGGCGCCCCACTGCGGGTGCCGGCTCCCTGTCATGTCCCCGTTTCCCGGGGCCGTAATCTAGGGGCGCCGCCGCGGGCCAGCCGGTAACCTGACCTTAAGCAGTGCCCCGTTGCCTAGCCAGGAGTTCCCCGTGACCACCTCCCTTAGCCTTTCTTCAGCCGCCGTGAGCAACCAGCCACTGGCCGATCTTGACCCCGAAATCGCCGCAGTCCTTGCCCAGGAGCTTGGCCGCCAGCGCGGCACCCTCGAAATGATCGCCTCCGAGAACTTCGCCCCGCGCGCCGTGATGGAAGCCCAGGGTTCGGTCCTGACCAACAAGTACGCCGAGGGTTACCCCGGCCGCCGCTACTACGGCGGCTGCGAGTACGTCGACATCGCCGAGCAGCTCGCGATCGACCGGGTCAAGCAGCTCTTCGGCGCCGAATACGCCAACGTCCAGCCGCACTCCGGCGCCCAGGCCAACGCCGCGGCGCTCTCCGCGATGATCACCCCGGGGGACAAGATCCTGGGCCTGTCCCTGGCCCACGGCGGCCACCTGACCCACGGCATGAAGCTCAACTTCTCCGGCAAGCTCTACGAGGTCGCCGCGTACCAGGTCGAGCCGGACGACTTCCGCATCGACATGGACAAGCTCCGCGCGCAGGCCATCGCCGAGAAGCCGAAGGTGATCATCGCCGGCTGGTCCGCCTACCCGCGCCACCTGGACTTCGCGGCCTTCCGGTCGATCGCCGATGAGGTCGGTGCCCTGCTGTGGACCGATATGGCGCACTTCGCCGGCCTCGTGGCCGCCGGTCTGCACCCGAGCCCGGTCCCGTACTCCGACGTCGTCACCTCCACCGTGCACAAGACCCTCGCCGGGCCCCGCTCCGGCGTGATCCTGGCCAAGAAGGAATGGGCCAAGAAGATCAACTCCAACGTCTTCCCCGGCCAGCAGGGTGGGCCGCTCATGCACGTGATCGCCGCCAAGGCCGTCGCGTTCAAGATCGCCGGCACGGAAGAATTCAAAGAGCGCCAGGAACGCGTCCTCGAGGGCGCCCGGATCATCGCCGACCGCCTCAACCAGCCCGACCTGTCCGACGCCGGCGTCTCCGTCCTGACCGGCGGCACCGACGTGCACCTGGTCCTGGTGGACCTGCGCAACTCCCAGCTCGACGGCCAGCAGGCCGAAGACCTCCTGCACTCGGTCGGCATCACGGTCAACCGCAACGCCGTGCCGTTCGACCCGCGCCCACCGATGGTCACCTCCGGCCTGCGCATCGGCACCCCGGCCCTGGCCACCCGCGGCTTCGGCGCCGGGGAGTTCACCGAGGTTGCCGAGATCATCGCGACCGCGCTGAAGGCCGGTACCGCCGCCAACGTCGAGGCGCTCCAGTCCCGCGTGGACAAGCTCGCCGCCGACTTCCCGCTGTACCCGCAGCACGAGCAGTGGTAGGCCATGACGTCTGCTGAGACTGCACACACGGCTGAAACCGCCCGGATCCTCGACGGCAAGGCCACCGCCGCCACGATCAAGGCCGAACTGACCGAACGCGTGGCGGCGCTCAAGACCCGCGGGATCGTCCCGGGCCTGGGCACCATCCTGGTCGGCTCTGACCCGGGCAGCACCTGGTACGTCGGCGGCAAGCACAAGGACTGCGCCGAGGTGGGCATCACCTCCATCCGCCGCGACCTGCCGGCGGAGACAACCCAGGAGGAGCTGCTGGCTGTGGTCCGGGAGCTCAACGAGAACCCGGAATGCACCGGCTACATCGTCCAGCTCCCGCTGCCGGCGCATATCGACCAGGACGTCATCCTGGAGGCCATGGACCCCGACAAGGACGCCGACGGCCTGCACCCGATGAACCTGGGCCGGCTCGTGGCGAACGTCAGCGGCCCCATGAAGTCCCCGCTGCCGTGCACCCCCAAGGGCTGCGTGGAGCTGCTCACCCGGCACGGCATCAGCCTCAGCGGCAAGCGGGTGCTGGTGGTCGGCCGCGGGGTCACGATCGGCCGCCCGGTGGGGCTGCTGCTCACCCGCAAGGACGTCAACGCCACGGTCATCCTGGCGCACACCGGCACGGCGGACCTGCCCGCTGAACTCCGGCAGGCCGACGTCGTGATCGCCGCGGCCGGCCAGCCGCACATGATCAAGGCGGAGGACCTCAAGCCGGGCGCCATCGTGCTCGACGTCGGCGTCAGCCGGGTCGATGACGGCTCGGGCAAGGCGGTGGTCACCGGTGACGTGGACCCCGCCGCGGCCGGCGTCGCCGCCTGGCTGTCCCCGAACCCCGGGGGAGTGGGCCCGATGACCCGCGCCATGCTGCTGGCCAACGTGGTGGAAACCGCGGAACGCCACCTGGCCGAGGCGGGCCCCTCCGGCGCCGCCTGAGCCGCCTGTCGCCAGGGCGCCCCTCCGGCCCGGAGGCGGCGCCCTGGGCCGTTTAAGCCCCGGGACATCACGGAAACGGCGACCGTCCGGATCTTTTACGAAAAGACTCTTTCATAGTTCGGCGGGATCCACTACCGTGATTCGGGTGCCTGAACTAGTCTCAAGAGAATCCTCAGCCCAGGAAGCCTCCCAAAAGGACGCCCCAGTGAGCAGCCCCGCCGAAACCGGCCCGCCGCAGTTCGTGATCACGGCCGAAAACCTGACGAAGCGCTACGGCGACGTTGCCGCCGTCGACGGTATCTCCTTCTCCGTGCCCGCCGGAGAGGCCTTTGGCCTGCTGGGCCCCAACGGCGCCGGCAAGTCCACCACCATGAAGATGATCGGCGGGGTGTCCCAGCGGACCTCCGGGCGCCTGAGCATCATGGGCCTGGACCCGGACGTGAACGGCCCGGAGGTCCGCGCGCACCTGGGCGTCGTCCCGCAGCAGGACAACCTGGACGAGGAACTCAAGGTCCGGGACAACCTCCTGGTCTACGGGCGGTACTTCGGGCTGCCCATGAGCTACCTCCGGCCCAAGGCCGACGAGCTGCTGGAGTTCGCGCAGCTCACGGACAAGGCCAAATCCAAGGTGGACGCGCTCTCCGGCGGCATGAAGCGCCGCCTCACGATCGCGCGCTCCCTCATCAACGAACCCCGCATCCTGCTCCTGGACGAGCCCACCACCGGGCTGGACCCGCAGGCCCGGCACATCCTCTGGGACCGGCTGTTCCGGCTCAAGGAGCAGGGCGTCACGCTGATCCTCACCACCCACTACATGGACGAGGCCGAGCAGCTCTGCGACCGCCTGATCGTGGTGGACAAGGGCAGGATCATGGCCGAGGGCTCACCCGCCAGCCTGATCCGCGAGTACTCCACCCGCGAGGTCCTTGAGCTGCGGTTCGGCTCGGAGCGCAACGCCACCGTGGGCACCGAACTCGAAGGCATCGGCGAACGGCTGGAAACCCTGCCGGACCGCGTCCTGATCTACGCCCACGACGGCGAGGCCGCCCTCGAGGAGGTCTCCGCCCGCGGACTGCGCCCGGTGACCTCGCTGGTGCGCCGGTCCTCGCTTGAGGACGTCTTCCTGCGCCTGACCGGCAGGAGCCTCGTTGACTAGGAAAGCCGGACTGCCCGGGAAGGCGGCCGCCAGCGGAGCGGCGGCCGGAGCAGGAATCGCCCAGGCGGCACCACTGCGCGCCCACTCGCCGGCCGTCTCCGCGGCCCGGGCCCGAAAATGGGGTGCCTTCTACTACGCCGAGCAGGTTCTTCGCGTGATGAAGAACTACGGCTGGACCATCGTGATGTACGGCGTCGGGCAGCCGGTCGCCTATCTTTTTGCGATGGGCGTGGGCCTCGCAACGCTCGTGGACACCGACAGCACGGCGGCGTTCGGCGGGGTCAGCTACCTCGTGTTCATCGCTCCTGCCCTGCTGATTTCGGCCGCCGTCATGACGGCCGGGAACGAATTCACCTTCCCGGTGATGGACGGCTTCAAGTGGCGCCGGGTCTACTACGGCCCGCACGCCTCGCCGCTGACGCCCCAGCAGATCGCGCTGGGGCAGATCATCGCCGTCACGGTGCGCTTCCTGCTGCAGTCGGCCATCTACTTCGTGGTGGTGGCACTGTTCGGGGCGTCGCCGGGGGCCTGGGGCTGGGTGATGATCCTGGTCGCCACCCTCGCCGGTTTGGCCTTCGGGCTGCCGCTGATGGCCTACGCCGCCTCGATCACGCAGGACAAGGGCCAGTTCGCCATGGTGATGCGCTTCATCGTGATGCCGCTGTTCCTGTTTTCCGGGACCTTCTTCCCGCTGGACACCCTGCCGCTGACCGTGCGCTGGATCGGCTGGATCTCACCGATCTGGCACGGCACCGAGCTGGGCCGGGTCTTCAGCTATGGATACCAGGAGCCCCCGCTGCTGACCATCGCGCACGTCGTCTTCCTGCTGGTCCTCACGGTGGTGGGCTGGGTCCTGACCAAGCGGCAGTTCATCAAAAGGATGGCCGGATGAGCGTTGTCACCACCAGCCACAGCGACGCCGAGGCGGCGCGTAACCGGAAGTTCGGGCCGCTGTACTCCCGGAATGTCCGTGCCGTCATCGCCCGCGGTCTGATGGCCACCAAGAGCAGCAACTGGATGGTCATGCTCTCGGGCTTCTTCGAGCCCGTGCTGTACCTGATCGCGATGGGCGTCGGCCTGGGCGCCATCGTCGGCTCCGTGCAGGGGCCGGGGGGCGGAGAGATTTCGTACGCCGCCTACATCGCCCCGGCGCTGCTGGCCGTATCCGCAATGAACGGCGCGGTGTACGACTCCACCTGGAACGTGTTCTTCAAGATGAACTTTTCGAAGCTCTACCAGGGCATGCTCTACACCTCCCTGGGCCCGCTCGACGTCGCCATGGGGGAGATCTTCCTGGCCCTGCTGCGGGGCCTGATGTACGCCACGGGGTTCACCGCCGTGATGGCGGTAATGGGGCTGATCACGACGCCGTGGGCCATCCTGATGATCCCGGCAGCGGTGCTGATCGCTCTCGGCTTCGCGAGTTTCGGCATGGGCGTCACCAGCTTCATGAAGACCTTCCAGCAGATGGACTGGATCAACTTCGCGATGCTGCCGATGTTCCTGTTCAGCGCCACCTTCTACCCGCTCAGCGTCTACCCGCAGTACATCCAGTGGCTCATCCAGGCCATGCCGCTGTGGCACGGCGTGGAATTGCTCCGCCAGATCAGCGTGGGCATCTTCACCCCGGCGACGGCGGTGCACATCGGTTATTACCTGGTGATGATCGCCTGCGGCGTGCTGCTCACCACCAGCCGGTTGCGCAGGCTGTTCCTCAAGTAACGATTCGAATATGGAGAACCATGATCGGCAAATGGCAGGCCCTCGTCATCGACTGCGAGGATCCCGATACTCTGGCGGGCTTCTATGAGGAGCTCCTCGGCATGGTCCGCGTCGAGGAGGACGAGGACTTCATCACGATCGGCGACGCCGCCGACCGCCCAGCTGTGGCCTTCCAGCGCGTGGAGCGGCTGGTCCGGCCGCAGTGGCCGGACGCGGACCACCCGCAGCAGATGCACGTGGACGTGCTGGTCGAAGACCTCGACGCCGCCGAGGCGGAGGTGCTCCGGCTCGGCGCCACCAGCCTGCGAGCCGGCGCGGAGACCTTCCGCGTCTACACCGACCCCGGCGGCCACCCGTTCTGCCTCGTACTGTCCTAAGGTTCCGTACTGTCCTAAGGCTCCGTGCTGTCTTAAGGCTCCGTGCTGTCCGGATACTCCGTGCTCCCATAGCGGCCACCGCCCGGAGTGCCCCCGCGGCGCGGCGTTCGCCCCGGGGTGAAGCGGCCCGGTCCGCTGCGGGGGTTTGCGATAATAGGCTCATGCAATCTCTGGGCAACTCCGAGTCTTCCAAGCCGTCCGCGTACAACACCGCCACAGGCAAGTTCTCCATGTTCCGCATCAGCGGACCCGGGATGATGGTGTTCATCATCGCCTTCGTCGTCGCGGTCATCTTTGCCGCGAACCAGAACGATGTCGTCGGCTGGATCGTGGCGATCATCGCCGGCTTCTGGCTCGCGCTGGCCTCCTTCGTGGTCTTCAGCATCCAGAAGGCAGCCCGGAAAGCCGGCGCCAGGCTCACCGAGGCGCAGAACGCCTTCAACGCTGCCGCCGGCCGGGCGCCGTCGTCGGGCAGTGTCGACCACGGCGGCACACGCCTCGTGCAGGTCCGCCGCGAAGCCAACGAGGTCCGGGACCTGAAGCTCGACCACTCGTTCAAGATTGTCCAGGTGCAGGTACGCGTCGTCGAGCAGGAGCGGGCGAAGGGCGCCGCCTCGGACCAGGACACCATCCGCCGGGCGCTCGAGACCATTGAGATCACCGCCACGAACGCGCGGGACATGATCAAGTCCTCCGGCACCGACGAACCTGTCGCCGGAACCATTGTCGACTAGAGTGGATCGGGTGAGTTCGGCATTGAAGAAGGACAACCTTCGCATCGCATCAGTCAACGTCAATGGCCTCCGTGCCGCGTACAAGAACGGCATGGCGGCATGGCTGGAGCCCCGCGAGGTGGACATCCTCTGCCTGCAGGAGGTCCGCGCGCCTGACGCGATCGTCCACCAGCTGCTCGGCGAGGGCTGGTACATCCTGCACGCGGAGGCCGAGGCCAAGGGCCGCGCCGGCGTCGCCATCGCTTCCCGGACCGAACCCCTGCAGACCCGGTCGGGCATCGGCGACGACTACTTTGCCACCGCCGGCCGCTGGGTCGAGGCCGACTACACCGTCCGCAACGCGGAGGGGGAGGCCTCGCAGCTGACCGTCGCCAGCGCCTATGTCCATTCCGGCGAGGCGGGCACCCCGAAGCAGGACGACAAATTCCGCTTCCTCGATGTCATGGTCGACCGGCTGCCCGAGCTGGCCAAACACAGTGACCACGCCCTCGTGGTGGGCGACCTCAACGTCGGCCACACGGAACTGGACATCAGGAACTGGAAGGGCAACGTCAAACGTGCCGGCTTCCTGCCGGAGGAGCGGGCCTACTTTGACCGTTTCTTTGGCGAGGAAATCGGCTGGAAGGACGTTCACCGGGGCCTGGCGGGCGCCGTCGACGGCCCCTACACCTGGTGGTCGCAACGGGGACAGGCTTTCGACAACGACACCGGCTGGCGCATTGACTACCAGATAGCCACGCCCGCCCTCGCTGCTGCGGCCGTATCAGCCGTTGTTGACCGGGCGCCGTCCTGGGACACACGCTTCTCCGACCACGCCCCGCTGGTAGTGGACTACCGGCTCTAGTCAAAAGGTTCCCACGAATGACTTCTCCTTCCACCGTGACCCCGGTCCACGACGCCGCCGACGCGGCCACCGCCGACGCGGCCACCGCCGACGCGGCCACAGCCACCGCCGCTGAGGCCTCCGCGGCCCCCGACTCTGCCGTCCCCCCGGGGGTCCGGCAGCGCATCCTGTCGGGCATGCAGCCCTCGGCGGATTCCCTGCACCTGGGCAACTACCTCGGCGCCCTGGTGAACTGGGTCCGGATGCAGGATGAGTTTGATGCCATCTTCTTCATCCCGGACCTGCACGCGATCACGGTTCCGCAGGATCCGGCCGAACTGGCCCACCGCACCCGGGTTACGGCCGCGCAGTACATTGCCGGCGGCGTCGATGTGGAAAAGTGCACGCTCTTTGTCCAGTCCCAGGTGCCCGAGCACGCCCAGCTGGCCTGGGTCCTGAACTGCATCACCGGCTTCGGTGAGGCCTCCCGGATGACACAGTTCAAGGACAAGGCCTCACGGCACGGCTCGGACCAGGCCAGCGTTGGCCTGTTCACCTACCCGGTCCTGCAGGCCGCGGACATCCTCCTCTACCAGCCCCACGGGGTGCCGGTGGGAGAGGACCAGCGGCAGCACGTGGAGCTCAGCCGCGACCTGGCCCAGCGCTTCAACTCCCGCTTCGGCGAGACCTTCAACGTTCCGGCGCCTTTTATCCAGAAGGAATCGGCGAAAATCTACGATCTGCAGAACCCCACCGCCAAGATGTCCAAATCGGCGGAATCACCGGCTGGTCTGATCAACCTCCTGGACGATCCCAAGGTCATCGCCAAACGGATCAAGTCCGCGGTGACGGACGCGGAGACGGAGATCCGCTTCGACCGCGAGGCCAAGCCCGGGGTCTCCAACCTCCTGACCATCTACTCGGCGATCACCGGGCAGAGTGTGGCGACCCTCGTCGCCGCCTATCAGGGCAAAATGTACGGCCACCTCAAGGTCGACCTCGCCCAGGTTGTGGCAGAGCGCCTGACCCCCATCCGGAACCGGGCCAACGAACTCCTGGACGACCCCGCGGAGCTTGACCGGCTGCTGGCGCTCGGCGCCGACAAGGCCCGCGAGATCGCCTCGGTCACCCTGCGCGACGTCTACGCCAAGGTGGGGTTCCTGCCCTACGCCGGAACCCAGGGAGTCCGCTAGCGCAATGTCCTCCGTCAGCAAAGTCACCGCTAACGCGCCGGCCCGCACCACGGCGCGCGCCGGCAGCAGCACGGCTCAAGGGATCCAGGACCCCCGGGGCGACGGACAGCGGGCCGAAGGTGTCAGTATCGGCGTGATCCTGAGGTTCCCGGCGGAGATCGCCGAGGAGCTCCAGCGCTGGCGGGCGTCCTTCGGAGACCCCATGGCCGGCATCATCCCGGCCCACATCACGCTGGTGACCACCACCATGACCCAGGACTGGGACGCCACACGCAACCATGTGCGTGAGGTTGCCAGCAAACAGGAGCCATTCATCGTGACCATCGCCGGGACAGGATCCTTCCGGCCGGTGTCTCCCGTGGTCTTCCTCAACGTTGAGGACGGCTTCGGGGACTGCGTCAGCCTGCACCAGCAGCTCCAGGCCGGACCGCTGGAGCGGGAACTGCCGTTTGCGTACCACCCGCACGTCACCGTCGCCCACGACGTCGCCCCCGAGAGCCTCGATGAGGCCGAAACGGTGCTCAAGGATTACAGGGCCACGTTCCCGGTGGCTAGCATGGGACTCTACGAGCACGACGACAACGGCATTTGGCAGCTACGGGAAGAGCTTGACTTTGGGACCGAATCTGACATCGACCGAGGCGAGGACGGTGCAGCAGGCACCCACTGAGCCGCCGCTTCCCACTGAGCTGGCCCGGCTGCAACTGGAAGTCATCCGGAAACGGGTTGAATGGGGAAAGGTCCGTCGCTCCGGCGGAGGCCGGATGGCGTCGCTGCTGTCGATGGTGCCGTGGCTGCTCGCCCGGCTCAACACCGTCCGTCCGCTCCGCGCCTTCCAGCACTACAACCTCCAGCACGGCCCGCTGATGAGTGCCGGCATCGGGTTCAGGATGTTCTTCTCCGTCACCGGTCTGCTGGCCACCGGATTCTCCCTGGCAGGTCTCTTCCTGAGCGGACAGCCTGCACTGCTGGACCAGATCATCAGAAGCGTGGCCATGACCGCGCCCGGGCTCCTGCAGGTCAACGGCAGCGAGGGACTGGTTGACCCCTATCAGCTGCTGAACCCCGCCAGCCTCGGCTGGGCCGCCGTGATCGCCGCCGCCGTAACGGTCTTCACGGCCCTGGGCTGGATCCGCGGCATCCGCGACGGCGTGCGGGGCATGATGCGGCTGGGCCCGCGGGCAATGAACCCGGTCCTGCAGATACTGCGCGACGCCGGCACCCTGCTGCTGCTCGGAGCGGCGCTCGTGACCAGCGCGGCTGCGTCGCTGGTCTTCGGCACGGCGGCAGGCTGGGTGGCCGCGACGCTGAACCTCGATCCGCTGCTGGCCGGGCCCCTGACGACCTTGTTCACGATCCTCGTGCCGCTGCTGCTCGGCTGGGGCACCGCCCTGATCATGTTCCGGGTGGCCGCTGGGCTGAAGCTGGCCCGCCGTTCACTCCTGGAAGGGACCCTGATGGCCGCGGTGGGCACCACGGTGCTGCAGATCTTCAGCACCCAGCTGCTGGCCAGCGCCGGACGGAACCCCATCCTGGCGCCCTTCGCCATCATCATCGGCCTGCTGATCTGGTTCAACCTGGTCAGCCAGGTGTACGTGGTCTGCGCCGCGTGGGTGGCAATCCGGGAGGAGGACCTCAACCGGGGTCCAGCCAACAAAACGACCGGATGGGGCCCCCGCCGGGTCCAGCCTGGCAAGACGCCCGTGGAGTCCCGGGAGAGCCCCCGCCCGGCCGTGACTACGCGGTGGCGTCGAGGTATTGGTCGGCCCAGGCTGAAATAATCCTCGCGGCGCGCGCAGCCTGGCCCTTGGCTGTCAACAGGTGGTCGCTGCCCTCGAGTGACACGAAGCTGCGCGGGTGCCGTGCCGTCTGGAAGATGGTGCTGGCATTCTCGATGCCGACCGTGTTGTCGGTGGGGGAGTGCAGCACCAGCAGCGGCTTCCCGAGCCGCCGGATGCAGTCCGTCAGGTCGGCGTTCTCCAGATCCTCCACGAAGTGCCGGCGGATCTCCACCCGTTTGCCGCCCAGGTCCACCTCGGCGCTGCCCTCGCTGAGGATCCGGTCCAGGGCGGCGTCAAAGACATGGGCCACATGCATGGGCGAGAACGGCGCGCCCACGGTGGCGACGGCGTCGAGCGTCGGGATCTCCTGCGCCGCCGACAGGACGGCGGCCCCGCCAAAGGAGTGGCCCACGAGCAGTGAGACTGGCCGGCCGGAGTCGCGCATGAATTCGGCGGCCTTCACGGTGTCCGCCACCTTGTGGCTGAAGGAGCCCTCCGACCAGAGGCCGGCGGATTCGCCGAGGCCCAGGTTGTCGAAGCGGAGCATGCCCACCCCGTTGTCCGCCAGCGCCCTGCACATCCGCGAGGCCGAGGGGCTGTCCTTGCCCAGCGTGAAGCCGTGCGAGAACACGCCCCAGCCCTTCACCGGCCCCTCGGGGACGTCGACGATGCCGGAGAGGAGTTCGCCGGTGGAACCCTGAAAGGAGACTTTTTCGGAGCGGGACACGTGGACCTTTCGTTCCGGCGGACTACGACGACGGCGCCCCCACCTGGAAGGTGAGGGGCGCCGTCGTCGTGATACCGCAGGTGCTAGATCTTGCGGGACAGGATGGCCTGCTTGACCTCAGCGATTGCCTGCGTGACCTGGATGCCGCGGGGGCATGCCTCGGTGCAGTTGAAGGTGGTGCGGCAGCGCCACACGCCTTCCTTGTCGTTGAGGATCTCCAGGCGCATGTCGCCGGCATCATCACGGGAATCGAAGATGAAGCGGTGCGCGTTGACGATCGCCGCCGGGCCGAAGTACTGCCCGTCGGTCCAGAACACCGGGCAGGACGAGGTGCACGCGGCGCAGAGGATGCACTTGGTGGTGTCGTCGAAGCGTTCGCGGTCCTCGGCGGACTGCAGGCGTTCCTTTGTGGGCTCGTGGCCGCGGTTGATCAGGAACGGCATGACCTCGCGGAAGGACTGGAAGAAGGGCTCCATGTCCACGATCAGGTCCTTCTCCACCGGAAGGCCCTTGATCGGCTCGACCGTGATGGGCTTGGACGTGTCCAGGTCCTTCAGCAGGGTCTTGCAGGCGAGGCGGTTGCGGCCGTTGATGCGCATGGCATCGGAACCGCAGACACCGTGCGCACAGGAACGGCGGAAGGAGACGCTGCCGTCGATTTCCCACTTGACCTTGTGCAGGGCATCGAGGACACGGTCCGTGCCGTACATGGTCACGTGGAAGTCATCCCAGGTGGACTCGTCGGAGACCTCCGGGTTGTAGCGGCGCACGCGCAGGTGGACGTCGAAGGACGGGATGTCCCCGCCGCCACCGATGTGGGCGGGCAGTTCGATCTTGGAGGCTGGCTCAGCAAGTTCAGCGGTCATCTTAGTACTTCCTCACCATCGGCTCGTAGCGCGTAAAGACCACCGGTTTGGTGGCAAGCCGGATGCCCGCAATCGCCTCTGCGGAACCATCCGCAGGGGCCTCGTCATCCTTGTACGCCATGGAGTGCTTCATGAATTTTTCGTCGTCGCGCTCGGGGAAGTCCTCGCGGAAGTGGCCGCCGCGGGATTCCTCGCGGTGCAGGGCCGCCACGGTCATGACCTTGGCGAGCTCCAGCAGGAAGCCCAGCTCCACGGCTTCCAAGAGGTCCAGGTTGAAACGCTTGCCCTTGTCCTGGACGCTGATGCGCTGGTACCGCTCCTCGAACGACGCAATGTCCGTCAGGACCTGGTTCAGCGTCTCGGCGGTCCGGAACACCTGCATGTTGGCGTCCATGGTGTCCTGCAATTCCTTGCGGATTGCAGCGACCTTCTCGGTGCCGTCGGAGGTGCGGACGTGGTCCAGCAGGTCCAGCGTGTAGGCCTCCGGGTCAACCGGGAGTTCCACGAAGTCCGCGGTCTTGGCATACTCGGCGGCGGCAATGCCGGCGCGCTTGCCGAAGACGTTGATGTCCAGCAGCGAGTTGGTGCCCAGGCGGTTGGAGCCGTGCACGGAGACACAGGCAACCTCGCCGGCGGCGTAGAGGCCCGGGACGACGGTGTCGTTGTCCTGGAGGACCTCGGCGGTGATGTTGGTGGGGATGCCGCCCATGGCGTAGTGCGCCGTCGGGAAGACCGGTACCGGCTCGGTGTACGGCTCGACCCCGAGGTAGGTGCGGGCGAACTCGGTGATGTCCGGCAGTTTGGCGTCGATGTGCGCCGGTTCAAGGTGCGTCAGGTCCAAGAGGACGTAGTCCTTGTTCGGGCCGCAGCCGCGTCCCTCACGGACTTCGTTGGCCATGGAGCGGGCCACGATGTCGCGGGGGGCGAGGTCCTTGATGGTCGGGGCGTAGCGTTCCATGAAGCGCTCACCCTCGGAGTTGCGCAGGATCGCGCCTTCGCCGCGGGCGGCCTCGGAGAGGAGGATGCCCAGGCCGGCGAGGCCTGTCGGGTGGAACTGGTAGAACTCCATGTCCTCCAGCGGGATGCCGCGGCGGAACGCGATGCCCATGCCGTCGCCGGTAAGCGTGTGGGCGTTGGACGTGGTCTTGAAGACCTTGCCGGCGCCGCCGGTGGCGAACACCACGGACTTGGCCTGGAAGACGTGCAGCTCGCCGGAGGCGAGGTCATAGGACACGACGCCGGCCACGCGCTTCTGCTTGTACGGCGTGCCGTCCTCGCGGACCGCGTCCTCCTCGACCGTGAGCAGGTCAAGGACGTAGTACTCGTTGTAGAACTCGACGTTGTGCTTGACGCAGTTTTGGTACAGGGTCTGCAGGATCATGTGGCCGGTGCGGTCGGCGGCGTAGCAGGCACGGCGGACCGGGGCCTTGCCGTGGTCGCGGGTGTGGCCGCCGAAGCGGCGCTGGTCAATCCGGCCCTCGGGCGTGCGGTTGAACGGCAGGCCCATCTTTTCCAGGTCCAGGACGGCGTCGATCGCTTCCTTCGCCATGACCTCGGCGGCGTCCTGGTCAACCAGGTAGTCGCCGCCCTTGATGGTGTCGAAGGTGTGCCATTCCCAGTTGTCTTCCTCGACGTTGGCCAGGGCAGCACACATGCCGCCCTGCGCCGCGCCGGTGTGGGAGCGGGTGGGGTACAGCTTGGTCAGTACTGCTGTTCGGGCGCGCTGACCTGATTCGATCGCCGCGCGCATCCCGGCGCCACCGGCACCGACGATGACGACGTCGTACTTATGGACCTGCATACCAGACGCTCTTTCTCTCAAAATTCGCTAACAACACCGGCCGGCGGAGCCAGGACGGTGACATCTCGTGGAAATCCCTTGCCCGCACCGGGCAGGCAAGGGAACGGGTGCTGCTGGGGCTGCGCCGCTACGGCGCGGGGCAGAACCCGCCGGGCAGCTGGACACCGTTGACCACGGGGCACGGGTCGAAGGTGAAGATGACCAGGGTGCCCAGGATGATGATGGCGGTGGTGGCCGCGTACAGCACGATCTTCAGCCACAGACGTGTCGCGTCCTTCTCGGCGTAGTCGTTGATGATGGTGCGCACACCGTTGGTGCCGTGCAGCATGGCGAGCCACAGCATGGCCAGGTCCCAGATCTGCCAGAACGGATCGGCCCACTTACCGGCCACAAAACCGAAGTCGATCGCTTTGATGCCTTCGCCCACCAGCAGGTTGACGGTCAGGTGCCCGAAAATCAGGACCACCAGGACAACGCCCGAGAGCCGCATGAAGAGCCATGCGAGCATTTCGAAGTTCCCCTTGGAACTGCCGTTGCGGCGGTACTGCGGCGCAATCCGGTTGCTGCCGACCTTCGCAGCGGCCTTGGGGCTGCGCGGGCTCTCAATCTGAGTTGCACTCATGGCTAGTGACCTCCAAGGGCGAGGGAAAGGTGGCGGATGGAGAAGCCCACCATGACGACTGCCCAGAGAATGAGCACCGTCCACAGCATCTGGCGCTGGTACTTCGCGCCCTTCTTCCAGAAGTCGACGGCGATGATCCGCAGGCCGTTGAAGGCGTGGAACACGATCGCTGCGACAAGGCCCGTTTCACCCAGGGCCATCAGGGGGTTCTTGTAGGCGCCGATCACGGCGGTGTAGGCCTCCGGGGACACACGCACCAATGAGGTGTCCAGGACGTGGACCAACAAGAAGAAAAAGATCACTACACCGGTAATGCGATGTCCAACCCAGGACCACATGCCTTCACGGCCGCGGTACAAGGTGCCAGCTGGTTTTGTCGGCACTGAATAAACCTCCCTGCAACACAGCGGCGCTGGCATGGGATCCACGCGGGGGGAACGCCTGCTGCGAGAGCACTCGTAAGCTCAAGCCTAAATCTAGGCTTCGCTACAAGCTTATTCAATTCAGCCACCCGTTGGTGACGGCACCCGGCGCGGTTTTCGTCCACTTTTGAGACGAACGCCACATTTTTGGCCAGCCCGGGGCGTGCCGCCGCCGGGCCGGGACCGCACCCCGGGACGTGCCGCCGCCGGGCCGGGACCGCAGCCCGGGGCGTGCCGCCGCCGGGCCGGGACCGCACCCCGGGACGTGCCGCCGCCGGGCCGGGACCGCACCCCGGGGCGACGCATCAGCGCCGTGTCTGCGCTTATTCGGGACTCGCGCGGTCGGTTCGGCTAAAGTAGCGGTGATGACTACAGACAAAGCGACAAGCCAGGACTCACTCAACGATTCGGCCCTGAGCCGTTTTATTGCCGTGATTCCGGCAGGCGGTGTGGGGACCCGCCTCTGGCCCCTGTCGCGGGCCGCAGCCCCCAAGTTCCTGCACGACCTCACTGGTTCGGGCAGCACCCTGCTGAGATCCACGTATGACCGGCTGGAACCGCTCGCCGGCAAGCACATGCTTGTGGTGACGGGCAAGGCCCACCGTGACGCGGTCTGCCGCCAGCTGCCGGAAATCGACGACGCCGACCTGGTGCTGGAGAGCGAGCCCAAGGACTCCGGCGCCGCTATCGGCCTGGCCGCGGCGATCCTGCACGAGCGCGACCCGGACACCATCATGGGCTCTTTCGCCGCGGACCAGGTGATCAGCCCCGACTCGCTGTTCCACGACGCCGTCAGGGAGGCCATCCACGCGGCCGCGGCCGGAAAAATCGTCACGATCGGCATTAAGCCCACCCACCCTTCCACCGGCTTCGGTTACATCCGGGCCGGGAAGATCCTTGGCGTCCCCGGCGCCGCCAGTGCTCAGTCCGTCGTCGAGTTCGTGGAGAAGCCCAGCGAAGAGGTCGCCCAGGAGTACCTTGACAGCGGCGAATATGTCTGGAACGCCGGCATGTTCGTGGCTCCCGTCGCGCTGATGCTCAAGCACCTCGAAGCCAACCAGCCCGAGCTCTTCGCCGGGGTCCAGGAAATCGCCAAGGCCTGGGACACCCCGCAGCGCGACGAGGTTCAGGCCCGCATCTGGCCGACCCTGCCCAAGATCGCCATTGACTACGCCGTGGCCGAACCGGCTGCTGCCGCCGGCGACGTCGCCGTCGTTCCCGGCACGTTCCGGTGGGACGACGTCGGGGACTTCGCCTCGGTGGGCCGGCTCAACAGCGCCAAGGAAGTCAAGGACGTCACCGTGATCGGTGAGGGCGCCCGCGTCTTCACCGAGGACGCGAGCGGCGTGGTGGTCTCTGATACTAAACGCGTGATCGCGCTGATCGGGATCAAGGACGTTGTGGTGGTGGATACCCCGGACGCGCTGCTCGTAATGCACAAGGAGCATTCGCAGCGCGTGAAGCAGGCCGTGGACGCCCTCAAGGCCAGCGGCGACACCGACGTTCTCTAGCCTGCGGCGCCCCCAGGGCCTTCCGCCCCAACCGGGTCGGCCAGGGCCTACCGGGGCGGCCGGGCCTTCCGTCCCAACCGGGCGGCCGGAAATGTTCGCCGATCCGTAACGCGCCGTACGCGATGCCGCTATTTTATCTGCGCTCGTTAGAGTTATTCAGTGCGTAACTACTCTACTGAAGCTGAGCCCACCACATTGGTGGGGCCGTGGCTCGAGCCCCTGCTGCCGGAGCTGATCGCGTTCCGCCGGGACCTGCATGCGCACCCGGAGCTGTCCTTCAAGGAGTTCCGCACCACGGACAAGCTCGCAAAGCGCCTGGAGGAAGCCGGGCTCCAGCCCCGACGGCTCGAAGGCACCGGCCTGACGGTGGACATCGGCGACGGTCCGATCGCCACCGCCCTGCGCGGGGACATCGATGCCCTCCCGATCATCGAGGAGACGGGCCTGCCGTTCGCCTCGAAGCACCACGGCGTCACCCACGCCTGCGGCCACGATGTCCACACCGCCACCATGCTGGGCGCGGCCCTGGTCCTGCAGCGGATGCACGAGGAGTCGCCGCTGCGCGGTACGGTCCGGATCATCTTCCAGCCGGCCGAGGAAACTATGCCCGGCGGCGCCCAGAGCTGCATCGAGCAGGGCGTCCTCGACGGTGTTCCGCGAATCTTCGCCCTGCACTGTGACCCCCGGATCGAGGTGGGCAAGATCGGCACGCGGATCGGTGCCATCACCTCCGCCTCGGACACGATCAAGATCGAACTGACCGGCCGCGGCGGCCACACCTCACGCCCGCACCTGACCGAGGAACTCGTCTTCGCCTTGGCGCAGATCGCGGTCAACGTCCCGGCCGTGCTGTCCCGCCGCGTTGATGTCCGCAGCGGCGTGTCCGTCGTCTGGGGCCACATCTCCGCCGGGTCCGCCCCCAACGCGATCCCGGCCAGCGGCTACATGGCGGGCACCATGCGGTGCCTGGACCGCGACGCCTGGCACAACGCCGGCGAGATTCTCGACGAGGTCATCCAGCAGATCGCCGCACCGTACGGCGTCGACGTCCACCTGGAGCACACCCGCGGCGTGCCTCCCGTGGTGAACTCCGAGCATGAGACCGCCCTGATCGAAGCCGCGGCCCGCGCCGAGATCGGCGAGGGCGCCGTCGTCCTGACCCCGCAGTCCATGGGCGGCGAGGATTTCGCCTGGTTCCTCGCGGACCTTCCCGGCGCCATGATGCGCCTGGGCACCAAGACCCCCGGCGGCGAGGAGTACGACCTGCACCGCGGTGACTACATCCTGGACGAACGCGCCTTGGGCCTCGGCATCAAGGTCCTCACCGCAGCCGCCCTGCGCACCCTCCGCGACCTCTAGGTCCCGGCCGGGACGCCCGCGCCGGGTTTCCCCACCTTTGCCGGGACGACGCCGGGACGCGCCGGGCGTGTGGGACGACACGCCGTCGGCCCCGAGCGAACATGGGGAAACCCGGCGGGTGCCACCTGGAAAGAAGGTTGTGCGCAATTGAGTTGTGCGCAATTGGATTGTGGCGTACGGTGGATCCATGACCACGTCAGAGGGAACCCGCCCTGCCGGTCCGGAAGCCCCCCGCCTGAACCGGCAGCTGTGCTTCGCCATGTACTCGGCCTCCCGGGCCGCCACCGCGGCGTACCGGCCGATGCTCGACGAACTCGGCCTGACCTACCCGCAGTACCTCGTCATGCTGGTGCTCTGGGAAGACGAACCGCGCAGCGTCCGCGGACTGGGCGAGGAGCTGGGGCTCGACTCCGGCACTCTGTCCCCGCTGCTCAAACGGCTGGAGTCCCTGGGCCTCGTGGAGCGGCGCCGGTCCGCTGCGGACGAGCGCCGGGTTGAGGTCTTCCTGACCGCGGCCGGCACCGCGCTCAGCGCCCAGGCCGCCGGCATCCCGCAGCGTCTCGCCGACGCCGCCGGGCTCTCTCCGGCTGAAATCGACCAGCTCCGCGAGACCCTGGCCCGGCTCACCGCCGCACTGCACAGCTCCCGCTGAAGCCCCCGCGCCGCCGGCATAGCGGACGCCAACGACGTCGAAATCGCGGGAGGAGCGCCAGCTCGCCGGAAGTCTACGGCGCCTGCGCAGGCGTCCGGCGAGTTCGCCGCGGCCCACCAGATTACCCAACAGATTGGATCTCCATGAAGACTCTCTACACGGCCGAGGCCCTGGCTTCGGGCGATGGCCGGGACGGCACCGCCGTCACCAAGGACGGCAAGCTCAACGTGGCCCTGGCCAGCCCGGTGGAACTCGGCGGCAGCGGCGAAGGCACCAACCCTGAACAGCTCTTCGCCGCCGGCTACGCGGCCTGCTTCCATTCCGCCCTGCGCCTCGTCGGACGCCAGCAAAAGGCGGACCTGACGGATTCCGCCGTCGCGGCCAGGGTCCACCTGGGCGCCCTCGGCGACGGAGCCGGCTACGGCATCGCCGCGGAACTCGAAATCGCACTGCCCGCCGTGGACCGGGAAACGGCCAAGGCCCTCGTGGCCAAGGCACATGAAGTCTGCCCTTATTCCAATGCCACCCGTGGCAATATCACTGTCGACATCACGATCCTGGAGGTCGCCGCATGAGCAACCACAACGAATCCACCACCCTGCCCACCATCACCCGGGAAATCCAGCTGGCGTCCCGGCCGCACGGACGCCCCGTGCCGGAGAACTTCCGCCTCGCCGGGACTCAGCTGCCTGAACTCCAGGACGGACAGGTCCTGGTCCGGAACCTCCTTATGTCCGTGGACCCCTACATGCGCGGCCGGATGAACGACGTCAAGTCCTACTCCGCGCCGTTTGCGCTGGACGCCGCGCTCGACGGCGGCGCCGTTGGCGAAGTCATCGCGTCCCGTGCCGCCGACCGCCAGGTGGGCCAGACCGTCGTCCACGCACTGGGCTGGCGCGAATATGCCGTGCTCGACGCCGGGGCCACCACCCCGGCCCGCACCGACCTGGCCCCCGCGCCGGCGTTCCTCGGAGCTCTGGGCATGACGGGCCTGACGGCCTACGCAGGGCTGCTCAAGGTGGCCAACTTCAAGGCCGGTGAGGTCGTCTTCGTCTCCGGCGCGGCCGGTGCCGTCGGATCCCTGGTGGGGCAGATCGCCAAAGCCCTGGGCGCGTCCCGCGTCATCGGCAGCGCCGGATCCCCGGAGAAGGTGGCACGGCTGCTGGAGCTCGGCTTCGACGCGGCCTTCAACTACCACGACGGCCCGGTCACCGAGCAGCTCGCCGCGGCCGCCGGCGACCGCGGGATCGACGTGTATTTCGACAACGTCGGCGGGGAACACCTGGAAGCGGCGCTGTCCGCGCTCACGGTCGGCGGCCGGGTGGCCATGTGCGGGGCCATCTCGCAGTACAACGCCACCGAGCCGACGCCGGCCCCGCGGAACCTCATGCAGGCCATCGGCAAGCAGCTGACCCTCAAAGGCTTCATCGTCGGCAGCTACTGGCAGCACATGCCCGAGTTCATCGAGGCCATGTCCGGCTGGCTCGCTGACGGCACCGTGCGCTACGACGAGACCATCGTGGACGGACTCGAGAACGCCCCGCAGGCCTTTATGGATCTGCTGGACGGCGCGAACACCGGCAAGATGCTGGTCCGGCTCTGATATGTAGTCCTGGTTGTCAATAGGCATCGATGAGCGGCTCCCGGGTTTTGGTTCCGGGCGCCGCTCATCGTGTGCCGGCCCGGTCGTGGTGTGAGTGGTGGCGGGTCGTTTTCGACTTGGCAGTGTCAGGCTGATATTCGCGGGTTGGTTACCGCATGACGATGTGTTCGGCTGGAGCATTATCGGTGTCTAAGATGGAGCGTCGACGGTTGGGTCCGTCTGCTCATAGAGCCGTCTCGAGTTAGCTCCTTGTGCGGCCTGCTGCCGGGACCGCCCGGCGATCATGGCCGGTCCCGGATGGGCCAGGACCGGGCACCCCTTACTTCATATCGTCTAAGCCCGACCGTTCCTCCCGCGCCCTCGCAGAGAGCAGCACAGAAAGCCCCGCACCGGAACCGCCCGGTGTGGGGCTTTCTGTCTGTACCGCTTGGTAACAAGTTCTCAACAATCTGTGGAATCGCTGTGAACCGTGGTACTTGGACGTGTCGCAGGACACTAAAGTGGCTTGCATCAGTGCGCCTCGGCGCAGTGCTGCGAAATCCATCAGTGAAAACAGCGTTTCAGCGGCAACCCCGCCAACAGACACTCATTGAGCTCCGTCGTAGCGCCTATCTCTTTCTTCCTGGAGGAAAATTGAAGAACTCTCTGCGTGCAACCTTCAAGCGCGGTTCAATGGTCGGAGTCGCCACCGCCGGTGCGGCTGCCCTTCTGCTGACCGGTTGCGGGGCCGCCCCGACGGCCGGCAGCACGGCCACCGCCACGGCCAGCGACTACACCGGCTGCATCGTGTCTGACTCGGGTGGATTCGACGACCAGTCATTCAACCAGTCCTCCTACGAGGGGCTCAAGAAGGCTGAGAAGGATTTGGGCATCAAGGTTAATGAGGCCGAGTCCAAGACCAACAACGACTTCGAGCCAAACCTGCGCGCCATGGTCACGGCCGGCTGCGACCTGACCGTCACGGTCGGCTTCCTGCTCGGCGATGCCACCAAGGCCCAGGCTGAGGCCAACCCGAACAGCCACTTTGCCATCGTCGACTACGGTTACGACCCTGCCGTGGCAAACGTCAAGCCCATCATCTACGACACGGCGCAGGCCGCCTTCCTCGCCGGCTACGTCGCAGCCGGCACCACCAAGACCGGCATTGTCGGCACGTTCGGCGGCATCAAGCTCCCCACCGTCACCATCTTCATGGATGGTTTCGTGGACGGTGTGAAGTACCACAACGAGAAAAAGGGCACGGACGTCAAGGTTCTTGGCTGGGACAAGGCCAAGCAGGACGGTTCCTTTACCGGCGACTTCGAAAAGCAGGACAAGGGCAAGCAGCTCACCCAGAACTTCCTGGACCAGGGCGCGGACATCGTGATGCCCGTCGCCGGTCCGGTCGGCAAGGGTGCGGGCGCTGCCCTGAAGGAAGCCAAGGCGGCAGGCAAGGACGTCAAGCTCATCTGGGTTGACTCCGACGGCTTCCTCACGGCACCGGATTACAAAGATCTGATGCTGACCTCCGTCATGAAGCTCATGGGCGAGGCCGTGGAGAACGTTGTGAAGGAAGACAAGGACGGCAAATTCAGCAACACGCCGTACGTTGGCACCCTCGCCAACGAGGGCGTGCAGCTGGCCCCGTTCCACGATATGGACTCTGAGGTTCCCGCCGAACTGAAGACCGAGCTGGAACAGATCAAGAAGGACATCGCCGCTGGCACGCTGAAGGTTGAATCCGCAGCCAGCCCGAAGGTCTAACTCCCTCCGCCAAGCGCCACGGCCCGTCCGGTCATCCACCGCACGGGCCGTGGCGCTTTCCGTTGAGCGGACTGACTCCGCCTCCGGCTGCAGGCACTAGGCTGATCCTGCAGCCCCGTCATCCGTCCGGGCCCCGGTTCCCGGACACTTCGAGATTGGTCAGAGTTTTGAAACTTGAACTCAAGGGGATCACCAAACGCTTCGGCTCCCTGGTAGCCAACGATCACATCGATGTGGTCGTTGAACCCGGGCAGATTCACTGTCTGCTCGGCGAAAACGGCGCGGGAAAGTCCACGCTGATGAACGTCCTCTACGGACTGTACGAGCCCACCGAGGGCCTGATCCTCATCGACGACAAACCCGTCACCTTCCGGGGTCCGGGCGACGCCATGGCCGCGGGCATAGGCATGGTGCACCAGCACTTCATGCTGGTTCCGGTCTTCACGGTCGCCGAAAACGTTGCCCTGGGAGCGGAAGCCACCAAGGCCGGGGGATTCCTGAACCTGGACGACACCCGGCGGAAGATCCAGGAGATCTCGGACCGTTACGGCTTCGACGTCGATCCCGACGCGATGGTCGAGGACCTCCCGGTCGGCGTGCAGCAGCGTGTGGAAATCATCAAGGCGCTCGTCCGCGACGCCAAGGTGCTCATCCTCGATGAGCCCACGGCCGTGCTGACCCCGCAGGACACCGAAGAGCTGCTGGATATCATGCGCCAGCTCAAGAGCCACGGCACCTCGATCGTCTTCATTTCACACAAGCTCCGCGAGGTCAAAGCCGTCTCGGACACGATCACGGTCATCCGGCGCGGCAAGGTGGTCGGCACCGCCGATCCCGGCGCCTCAACGACCGAGCTGGCGTCCATGATGGTGGGCCGCGCCGTGAACCTGACCCTGGACAAGGCCCCGGCCAAACCCCAGGAGACGACCTTCCAGGTCAAGGACCTCACCGTGATCGCGCCCAGCGGCCAGCACGTAGTGGACGGCATCAGCTTCGACATCGCCCGCGGCGAGATCCTCGCCGTCGCCGGCGTCCAGGGCAACGGCCAGACAGAACTGACCGAAGCTATCCTGGGCCTGCAGGACCGCGTCCACGGCTCCATTATTCTCGACGGCGAGGAACTCGTCGGCCGCAGCGTCAAGGACGTCCTGAACTCCGGCGTCGGCTTCGTGCCCGAGGACCGCTCCGTCGACGGCCTGATCGGGACGTTCTCGATCGCCGAAAATCTCATTCTGGACCGCTACGACCAGGCTCCGTTCGCCAAGGGCATCAGCATGAGCCCGGCTAAAGTCCTGGAGAACGCCCAGACCCGGATCGACGAGTTCGACGTGCGCACCCCGTCGGGTTCGCTCGCGGCGGGCACCCTGTCCGGCGGCAACCAGCAGAAGGTCGTGATGGCCCGGGAGCTGTCCCGTCCGCTGCGGCTCTTCATCGCCTCCCAGCCCACCCGCGGCGTGGACGTCGGATCCATCGAGTTCCTGCACAAGCGCATCGTGGCCGAGCGCGATCACGGCACCCCCGTGATGATCGTCTCCACGGAACTGGACGAGGTGATCGAACTCGCCGACCGGATCGCGGTCCTCTACAAGGGCAAGCTGGTCGGGATTGTCCCCGCCGGCACCGGACGCGACGTCCTTGGCCTGATGATGGCCGGGCTGTCCCCGCAGGACGCCCACGCCGACACCGTGGCCAAGAACCCGGCACAGCGCCCCAGGGACGGCTCCGCCAACAGCCGCTCCGACAGCCCCGCCGAACCCCCCGCCACGAGCCCGGCGCCCGCCGCCCACCCTGTGCAGGAGCCCAGCTCCGGCGCCGTAGGAGACGACCATGAGTGAAAATAACGAGCCGCGACGCTCGGCCGAACCGGATCCGGACCGTATAACGGCCCCGCAGCCCCCGCCCCCGCAGCCCGCGGACGCGGATATTGAGAGGCTCGAAGAGGGCGACGTCGCCTTTGCCACCTCGCTGGACACGGCCGGCGGCGCGATGAGGCCGTCGGCGGTTCCCGTTTCGGCGCAGAGCGGAACCCTCCCCGGCGCCGAAGACACGGACTCGGTGCTGCGCAAGATCTTCACTGGCAACGGCATCGTGACCCTCCTGGCCGTCCTCCTCGCCCTGATCCTGGGCGGACTGCTGATTGCCAGCACGGACAAGGTGGTCGCTGCCACCTCGACCTACTTGTTCGCCCGGCCAACCGACTTCCTCACCGCCGTCTGGTCAGCCGCGACGGGTTCCTACGTCGCGCTCTTCCAGGGCTCGGTCTTCAACCCGCGCGGCAGCGGAGTGGGCGGCCAGTTCGCTCCGCTGATGGAGACCCTCACCATCGCCACCCCGCTGATTACCGCCGGCCTCGGCGTCGCCCTGGCCTTCCGCGCGGGCCTGTTCAACATCGGTGCGCAGGGCCAGATCATCATGGCCGGCATCCTCGCCGCCTGGGTGGGCTTCGCCCTTGACCTGCCGATGGGTCTCCACCTGTTGCTCGTCCTGCTCGCCGGCATTGTCGGCGGCGCCGTCTGGGGCGGCCTCGTGGGCTTGCTCAAGGCGAAAACCGGAGCCCATGAGGTCATCGTGACCATCATGTTCAACTACATCGCCCTTTACCTCGTGCGGTACCTCCTGGACACCCCGGCGTTCCAGCGGCCGGGGGAGGCCACCCCGATTTCCCCGATCCTGGACGTGGCCGCGGTGTACCCGCAGATCTTCGGAAGCCAGTACCGGCTGCACATCGGCTTCCTGCTGGCCATCGCAGCGACGGTCTTTGTCTCCTGGCTGCTGAACCGCTCGACCATCGGCTTCGAGTTCCGCGCGGTGGGCGCCAACCCCAAGGCGGCCCTCACCGCCGGGATCAACGTTCCGCGCGCCACCATCCTGGTGATGACCATCGCCGGCGGCCTGGCCGGGCTGGCCGGCGTCGCGCAGGTGGCCGGCACCGAAAAGGTCCTGACGGACGGTGTCGCGGCAACCTACGGCTTTGACGCCATCACCGTCGCACTGCTGGGACGTTCGACGCCGTGGGGCACCTTCGCCGCCGGCGTGCTGTTCGGCGCCTTCCGCGCCGGTGCGGTCCAGATGCAGATCCAGACCGGAACCCCGATCGACATCGTGCTGGTGGTCCAGTCACTCATCGTGCTGTTCATCGCGGCCCCGCCGCTGGTCCGGGCGATCTTCGGACTCAACCCGCGCAAGAAGAAGGCCGCACCCGCCGGCAAGTCCCAGAAGGCAGCAGCCACCGGAGGTGCAGCATGAGCACAACAGCAATCCCTCCCGTTCCGGGCAAACCCGTCCAGGCCCAAACGGGCACCCCGCGCGCGGACAAGAACCACAAGCAGACCGTGTCCGCGAAGCCCGTGACCTGGAAGCTGCCGGTCACGCTGCTGGCGCTGGCCGTCGTCGCGTTCATCTTCTTCGGCCTGATGGGCCCGCAGTCAACGGCCAGGTTCGGCATTTCCTCCGGCGGTGACTTCTTCCAGCTCCCCGCGATCGAGGTGCCCGCCTTCCCGGCCGGGATTGTGCTCTCCGTGGCGATGCTGGGCCTCGCCGGCTACGCCATGTTCCTGAAGACGAAGAACGCCCGGCCCCCGCGCTGGCTGCCGGCTGTCTTCACGGTCCTCTTCGTGGTGGCCTTCCTGATCTGGGTGGTCGGCGGCGCCCGGACCCCCAGCATCTCGCTGGCCGGACTCATTGCCGGGTCCGTGACCCTCGCCGTGCCGATCGTCTTCGGCTCCCTGTCCGGTGTCCTGTGCGAACGCGCCGGCGTCGTGAACATCGCCATAGAAGGCCAGCTCCTGGGCGGTGCCTTCACGGCCGCGATCGTCGCCAGCATGACCGACAACCCCTACCTGGGCCTGCTCGCGGCGGCCGTCGCAGGCGCCCTCGTCTCGATGGTGCTGGCGGTCTTCAGCATCAAGTACGTCGTCAACCAGATCATCGTCGGTGTTGTCCTCAACGTCCTGATCTCGGGTCTCACCGGCTTCCTCTTCAGCACCGTGATGCAGGCCAACAAGGAAATGTTCAACTCGCCGGGCCGGCTTCCCATCATCGAAATCCCGGTCCTGTCCAGCATCCCGGTCCTTGGCCCTATCCTGTTCAAGCAGTCCGTGGTGGGCTACCTGATGTATGTGGCCGTGATTGTGGTGTGGATCGGGTTGTTCAAGACGAAGTGGGGCCTGCGGGTCCGCTCCGTGGGCGAACACCCGCAGGCGGCCGACACCCTGGGCATCAAGGTCAACGCGACCCGTTTCTGGAATGTCACCCTCGGCGGCGCCGTGGCCGGGATCGGCGGATCGTTCTTCACCCTTGTGGCGATCGACAGCTTCACGAAGGAAATCTCGGGCGGGCGCGGCTTTATCGCCCTCGCCGCCATGATCCTGGGCCGCTGGAACCCGATCGGGGCGTTCTTCGCCGCGCTGCTGTTCGGTTTCGCCGACAACCTGCAGAGCATCGTGACCATCATCGGCACCCCGGTGCCGAGCCAGTTCATGGCCATGCTGCCCTACCTCGTGACCGTGTTCGCCGTCGCCGGACTGGTTGGCCGGTCCCGGCCGCCGGCCGCGAGCGGCATACCGTACGTCAAGGGTTGAGAATGGACAGCGCCGACGTTGACTGGGCTGCCCTTGAGGCTGCCGCGGTCGCCGCCATGAAAAATGCCTACGCTCCGTACTCGAAGTTCGCGGTGGGGGCAGCAGCCCTCACCGCGGACGGCCGGATAGTGAGCGGCTGCAATGTCGAAAACGCCAGCTACGGGCTGACCCTGTGCGCTGAGTGCGTGCTCGTCGGAAATCTGCACATGACCGGAGGCGGCCTGCTCCGGGCCTTCTACTGCGTCGATGCCGCCGGCAACGTCCTCATGCCGTGCGGGCGCTGCCGGCAGCTGCTCTACGAATTCCGCGCTCCCGGCATGGAGCTCATGACCACGCAGGGAATCAAGACCATGGACCAGGTCCTTCCCGATGCTTTTGGCCCCCAACACCTGGAGGAACCCCAATGACCCAACCCACACAAAACCCCAAGCTGACCGAAGCGTTCGACGCCGTCGACATCATCCGCATCAAGCGGGACAAGGGTGTGCTCAGCCCCGCCCAGATTGACTGGACGATCGATGCGTACACCCGCGGCGCGATCGCCGACGAGCAGATGGCCGCGCTGAATATGGCGATCCTGCTCAACGGCATGGACCGGGCCGAAATCTCGCGCTGGACGGCGGCCATGATCGCGTCCGGCGAGCGGATGGACTTCTCCGGCCTGCGCCGCCCGGACGGCAGCCGGAAGCCCACCTCCGACAAGCACTCCACCGGCGGCGTCGGGGACAAGATCACCCTGCCGCTGGCACCGCTGGTCGCGGTCTTCGGCGTGGCCGTGCCGCAGCTCTCCGGCCGCGGCCTGGGCCACACCGGCGGCACCCTGGACAAGCTCGAATCAATCCCGGGCTGGCGCGCCGCGCTGAGCAACGAGGAAATGCTGGCCCAGCTCCAGGAGGTCGGCGCGGTCATTTGCGCCGCCGGCGCCGGGCTGGCCCCGGCCGACAAGAAGCTCTATGCCCTGCGGGACGTCACCGGCACGGTCGAGGCCATCCCGCTGATCGCTTCCTCGATCATGAGCAAGAAGATCGCAGAAGGCACCGGGTCGCTGGTGCTGGACGTCAAGGTCGGCAGTGGCGCCTTTATGAAGGACGAGGCCCGCGCCCGCGAACTCGCCGAGACCATGGTGGCGCTGGGCAAGGACGCCGGCGTCAACACGGTGGCCCTGCTGACCAACATGAACACCCCGCTGGGCCTGACCGCCGGCAACGCGATCGAGGTCCAGGAATCGGTGGAGGTGCTGGCCGGGGGAGGCCCGGAAGACGTCGTCGAACTCACCGTCCGGCTCGCGGAGGAAATGCTCGCCTGCGCGGGTGTCCACGACGCCGACCCCCGCGCCGCGCTCCGGGACGGACGGGCGATGGACGTCTGGAACCGCATGATCGAGGCACAGGGCGGGGATCCGCGCGCCAAGCTTCCCGCGGCAAGGGAATCCGAGGTTGTCTACGCGCCGGCCGACGGCGTGCTGGTGGAACTCGACGCGATGGCCGTCGGCGTCGCCGCCTGGCGCCTCGGCGCCGGGCGGGCCCGCAAGGAGGACCAGGTCCAGGCCGGCGCCGGGGTGCGGATGCACGCCAAGCCCGGCGCCCTGGTCAAGGCCGGCGAGCCGCTGATGACGCTCCTGACGGACACCCCGGAGAAGTTCGAACGGGCCAGGGAAGCCCTCGAGCACGCTGTGGTGGTTGCCCCGGAGGGCTCCCGCCCGGCGCAGCAGCTCATCATCGACCGCATCGCCTAGCCGGTCTGAACCTACTGGCCTCCCGGTGCCCTATCACTTGTGGTCCCCAACCTTCAGNCGTCGTCGTCCGGCCGAGGTTGAAGCCAGCCCCGCCGCCGCCGCCGCCGCCGAGGCACCGTCCCGGTCCGCCGCGGCCGCGCCGACCGAGGTCGACCGCGCCACGCGCGCACGCCGACGCACCCGCACGCGCCGCCACAACGGCGAAGTGGTTGCAGGCGAGGCACAGGCCGGGGCTCCGGCAGGCAGCACCGAGGCCTAAACCCCCTCATGACTGACACCGTCTGGGCGCCGGACGGCAGCAACCTGGTGGTACACGCGGACAACGCGGCGTACCTCCCGACGCTGCCGGACGGCGCCTTCACACTCATTTACGTGGATCCGCCCTTCAACACCGGCCGGGTCCAGAAGCGCCAGCAAACCAGGATGGTGCTCAACACCGGCGGCGACGGCGATCGGGTCGGGTTTAAGGGCCGCTCCTACGACACGATCAAGGGAGCGCTGCACAAGTACGACGATGCGTTCAGCGACTACTGGACATTCCTTGAACCGCGCCTCGTCGAGGCCTGGCGGCTGCTCGCCGACGACGGCACCCTCTACCTGCACCTGGACTACCGTGAAGTGCACTACGCCAAGGTCATGCTGGACGCGATCTTCGGCCGCGAGTGCTTCCTGAACGAGATCATCTGGGCCTACGACTACGGCGCCCGGGCGAAGTACCGCTGGCCCACGAAACACGACAATATCCTCGTGTACGTGAAGAACCCGGCGAAATACCATTTCGACAGCGCCGAAGTGGACCGGGAGCCCTACATGGCGCCCGGACTCGTGACCCAGGCCAAACGCGAGCTCGGCAAGCTGCCCACGGACGTCTGGTGGCACACTATCGTCTCCCCCACCGGCAAGGAAAAGACCGGCTACCCGACGCAGAAGCCCGAGGGGCTGATCCGCCGTGTGGTGGCAGCCTCCAGCCGGCCTGGTGACTGGTGCCTGGACTTTTTCGCCGGCTCAGGCACGCTGGGCGCTGTCGCTGCGAAGCTTGACCGCAGGTTCGTCTGCGTGGACCAGAACCAGCCGGCCATCGACGTCATGGCCAAACGGCTCGCCCCGCACGCCGCCTTCACCCTTTTTCCAAGTTAGCCCCGTTGCGCTATCACTTGTGGTGGCCTAGTGGGGACTGTGATGTCTCACCACATCGTTNTGTGATGTCTCACCACATCGTTGACACTTCATGTCTCAACTGATCGTGGACGGTTCATGTCTCAGGACTTCGTGGACGGTTGCTTGCCGGGGCCGTTGAAGCCGATGTAGACGGTTCCTTTCGGCGGGCGCGGGTGGCTGATGATTTCCGTTCCGCGTGCGTCGAAGAACATGATGGTTTCTTCGTCGTAGAGGACGTGGATTTGTTCTCCTTTGTGGTTCGTGCCGATGTAGAAGTGCATGCCGATGACGGTGACTTCGCCCTGACGCCCCACTTTTCGTTGCACGCTCTGGCGCGGTGTGGGTTTACGGGATTCGGGCTCGGGCGGCAGGGCTTTGGCGGTGGCGTTCCGGGCCTCGGTCGGCGTCGTGCCCGGCGGCAGCGCCTGGTGTTCACGCTCGGTGTTGTAGTACGTGTCGAAGACATCGATATGGGCCTGTAGTTCGGCGATGGTCGCGGCCTGGGGATTACGGTTCAGGTAGGTGTGCAGGGTCCGGTGGAAGCGTTCGTTCTTGCCCTGGGTGGTGGGTTTGTAGGGTTTGCCGGTGATCGGCGCGACGCCGAGGGATTTGAGGTATTCGACCAGGGCCCCGGTGCGGCCCCTCCGTGTGGGATTGAACGCCGCCCCGTTGTCCGAGAGGAATTTTTGGGGCACTCCGTGGCGATCGATAGCTATTCGCACCACCCGGATAGCCGCCTCGGATGTCTCTGCGCCTGCGACCAGCGATGCCAGTGCCAGGCGGGAATGATCATCGATGAGCTGGAAAATTGCCACCTTGGCTCCGCCGGCCAGCAGCCACTCCGGGGAGTCGATCTGCCAGCAGCCGTTGGGTTCCGGATAGACGAATCTTCGGTAGGCGCTGCGCGGTTTCTTCCTCGGTTCCGGGACCACGACCCCGGCCCGGGTAAAGATCCGGGCCAAGGTGGCACGTGATGGCGGTTGGACCCCTTGGCGTCGCAGCTTGGCGGCGACGCTCAGCGGTCCGTAGTCATAGCCGAGGCTCTTGAGGGACTCCCGGGTCGCGAGAGCCAGCTCCGCCAATGAGGTATCGACCTTAGCCGGGCTGGTCGCCGGCTTGGTCGAGACCGTTTCCATGGCTTTGATCGGCCCATCGGCGGCAGCCGCGGCCCGGATCTTGTAAAACCAGGCCCGGGACACCTTATGACGTCGGCAGAACTGTGCAACCGCAACCCCTCAGCGTCGTCAGGCCATGTCGCCACCAAATGCCGGATCTTGATATCGGGGTGCATTTTGCTCATGATCCGAGCAAAACCGGTCCGAGTGTCCACGATGACCTGAGACACACTGTCCACGATGTCTTGAGACAGAAATGTCCATTAAGTCATGAGACTCAACAGT
>NZ_JBVAYX010000013.1:0-96714 GCF_055412825.1 Pseudarthrobacter linnaei | reverse complement strand
AAAACCGGTCCGAGTGTCCACGATGACCTGAGACACACTGTCCACGATGTCTTGAGACAGAAATGTCCATTAAGTCATGAGACTCAACAGTGGCCTAGTGGGGACCCTAACTGATAGCTCAACGGGGCAGGCCTCCGACAGTGGCTGCTGTGTCAGCGCACCACCGGGGTCCCGGTGCCCTGTTCCTCGATCCGGGCAAACACTTCGGGTGAGGTCAGGTTCTCGCCCAGCCGGTTCGGCTTCCCGGCGCCGTGGTAGTCGGAGGACCCCGTGACCAGCAGCCCGTGCCGGTCCGCGAGTTTGCGCAGGAACACCCGGCCCTCCTCGGGATTATCGCGGTGGTCGATTTCCAGACCGGCCAGCCCGGCGTCGATCATTTCCCGGTAGACGCGCTCCCCCACGATCCTTCCGCGGGCGGACGCCACCGGGTGGGCGAACACCGGCACGCCGCCGGCGGCGCGGACCAGTTCGACGGCAAACGCCGGGTCCGGCGCGTAGTGCTGCACGTAGTAGCGTGAGTGCGAGGTCAGGATGGAATCGAATGCCTCGGTGCGGTCCGCCACCACGCCCGCGGCGACGAGGGCGTCGGCGATGTGCGGCCGGCCCAGGGTGGCACCGGGCGCCACATGGTGGATGACGTCGTCCCAGCTCAGTGGATAGTCCTCCGCGAGGAGGCTGACCATCCGCTCGGCCCGGGTGAAGCGGGCGTCCTTGGCCTTGGTGATTTCCTCCAGCAGCCCTGGGTGCGCCGGGTCGTGCAGGTAGCTGAGGAGGTGCACGCTGATCCCCTCCACCGTCCGGCAGGAAATCTCCATCCCCGGAACCAGCGCCACGCCGTGCCCGCGGGCGGCGAGGGCGGCCTCCGCCCAGCCGTCGGTGGAGTCATGGTCGGTCAGGGCGACGACGTCGAGCCCCGCCTCCGCCGCCGAGGCCATCACCGCGCCGGGCGCTTGGGTGCCGTCGGATACATTCGAGTGGGCATGCAGGTCGATCATCACCTCACCAGCCTAGTAGACCGCCGCCGCGGCGCCCGGGATGGACGCCGCGGCCTGTTGGCCTAAGCCGCTCCGCTGGTGAGACGATGGGACGGTGAAAGATGCAGATAACACCCAAGTCTCCGCTTCCCAGCCCCTCGATGAGCGCGTCAACAACCGCTCCCAGCGCCCCAGCTCCGACGCCTTTAAAGCGTTTATGGCCAGCAACTGGGCCCCGTCCCGCGAGCAGCTCCCGGAACGCGACGCCGTCGCCGGCCACGCCGCCACCCGCCGGCGCGCCATCTCAGAGCAGTTCCAGGGCGAACGCCTGGTCATTCCCGCCGGTCCGCTGAAGGTCCGCTCGAACGACTGCGACTACCGCTTCCGGCCGCACTCCGGTTTCGCGCACCTGACCGGACTGGGCCTGGACCACGAGCCCGACGCCGTGCTCATCCTGGAGCCCGTGGAGGCAGGCAAGGGCGACGACGGCGGCCACCACCACGCGACGCTGTACTTCCGCCCGCTGGCCGGCCGCGACACCGAGCAGTTTTACGCCGACTCCCGGGCCGGCGAATTCTGGATCGGCGCCCGTCCGAGCCTGGCCGAGTTCAAGGCCCGTCTGGGCCTGGACACCGTGGACATCAGCGAACTCGAACTGGGCATCACCAAGAACGTGGGCGCACCGGAAATCGGCGGGATCTCCATCCGGCTGGTGCGGAAGGTCGACGAGAACATCGACGCGCTCGTCGACACCGCCCGCTACAACACCGCCAAGGACCCGGAGAACCTGGACCTGGGCATCCTGGACGCCCTCGACGAGAAGCTCTCCGAGGCCCTCTCCGAACTGCGCCTGCTCAAGGATGAGTGGGAAATCGAACAGATGAAGACCGCCGTCGCCGCCACGGTGCAGGGCTTCACGGAGGTCGTCAAGGTCCTGCCGCGGGCACTCACCCACCAGCGCGGCGAGCGTGTCGTCGAGGGCGCGTTCTTCGCGCGGGCCCGGGAGGAAGGCAACGAACTCGGCTACGACACCATCGCGGCTTCCGGCAACAACGCCACGGTGTTGCACTGGACCCGGAACACCGGCAAGATCAACGCGGGCGAGCTGCTGCTGCTGGACGCCGGGGTGGAGGCGGATTCGCTCTACACCGCAGACATCACCCGCACCCTGCCGGCCAACGGCACCTTCTCCGAGATCCAGCGCAAGGTTTACGAGGCTGTGCTGGACGCCGCCGACGCCGGTTTTGCCGCCGCCCAGCCCGGCACCCGGTTCCGCGACATCCACACGGCCGCGACCACCGTGCTGGCGGAACGGCTGGCCGCCTGGGGCCTGCTCCCGGTCTCCGTGGACGAAGCCATCAGCGCCGAGGGCCAGCAGCACCGCCGCTGGATGCCGCACGGCACCAGCCACCACCTCGGCCTCGACGTGCATGACTGCGCCCAGGCCAAGCGCGAACTGTACCTCGACGGCGTCCTGACCCCCGGCATGGTCTTCACGATCGAACCCGGGCTGTACTTCAAGGACGAGGACCTCGCGATCCCGGAGGAATACCGTGGAATCGGCGTCCGTATCGAGGATGACATCCTCATGACCGCCGACGGCCCGGTCAACCTCAGCGCGGCCCTGCCCCGCAAGGCCGACGACGTCGAATCCTGGATGGCGGGAATCTACCAGGACGCTGACAGCCAGACGGCGTAATTCCGCGCTGGCCGGACGTCGCCGGCAATGTCACGCTACCGCTGACACGCAGAAGGCCTCCTCCCCGGATCACTCCGGGGCGGAGGCCTTCTGCGTTGCCGGTCAGTGCTGCGAACCGCCCTCGTCGGGACCGTGCTTGGGCGGATCGGTAACGCGGACCCCGTACTGCGGGCGGCCGTCCGGCAGGTCCGGGTAGGCGAACCCGGCAGGCTTGGCGACCTCTTCCGTTTCCGCCGCGGTATCGGCAGACCCTGCCGGCCGGAGGTGGGGCTCTTCCTGCGGGCCTGCGGCCGGCTGGTGGCCGGGCTGCTCGCCACCGTGCTCTTGTCCCCCGTGCTGCTGGCCGCCGGGCTGCTGGCCGCCGGCGTCGGGGGTGCGCTGGCCGTAGGGGTCGTTCCAGGCCGCGGGGCGCTGCGGGGCGTGGCCCTGCTGGCCCGGCTGCTGGGCACCCTGCCCGGGGCCGGGCTGGTAGGGCTGCTGCTGGTAGTCGCGCTGGGAGTATCCGGCGGACGCCGAGGCGTCATGCTGGGTCATCGGGAGCTGGTGGAGCAGGCGCCGCGCCTCGTTCGCCGCCTCAAAGGAAACGACAACGTCATAGTTCGTCGCCACCACCTGGCTCGTGGACGTGAAATCGCGTTTGCCCTTCTGCATGGCGTACGTGACGATGCCGAACAGCATAAAGAAGGCCGCACCCATGAGCACAGAGGTCACAATCGAGAAATACCCCGGTGTGGTGGAGAAAAAGGACAGCATGATGCCGACGAACAGGCCGAACCACATGCCGCTCAGTGCACCCGACAGGGCAACCCGGGGATAGGTCAGCCTGCCGGTGACCCGCTCCACCATCTTCAGGTCATTGCCGACAATCGAAACCATCTGCACCGGGAACTGCTGGTCCGCCAGGTAGTCCACCGCCTTCTGGGCATCCAGGTAGGAGTTGTAGGAACCGACGGTGTCGCCCTTGGGAACACTGCGGGCCTCGTCGGGGCCGCCAGCCCTGGGAGCACCAAAAATGTTTGACATACGCCTATTCTTACCTATCCGGCTGGGCACCGGCTGCAAATTCAGCTAAAAGAGAGCGGACTCGGTAGCCTGTACACGTGAGCACAAATCTTTCGCGGGTGTTTGTTGCGCGCCTCCTCGGACTTGACGTCTTTGACCCATTGGGCGACCGCCTGGGCAGGCTGCGCGACGTCGTTGTGCTCTCCCGCGGAACCCGGGGCGCCCCGCACGTGGTGGGCATCGTCGTCGAGGTCCCCGGGAAGAAGCGCGTTTTCGTGCCGATGACCAGGATCACCTCCATCGACCAGACCCAGATCATCTGCACCGGGCTGGTGAACCTGCGTCGGTTCGAACAGCGCGGCGCGGAAACCCTCGTGGTGGCCGAAATGTTCGACCGCCGCGTCACGCTCGCCGACGGCAGCGGCGACGCCATGATCGAGGACATCGCGATGGACAAGCACCGCTCCGGCGACTGGTTTGTCAGCAAGCTCTTTGTCCGCCGCGGCCATTCCCTCTCCCCGCTGAGCCGGCTGCGCCGCAACGAGACGCTGATCATTGACTGGGCCGACGCGCAACCGGACGCGCGCACCGAACCCCAGGCCGCCACCCAGTTCGTCGCGACCCACGAGGACCTGAATCCTGCGGACTTCGCCGAAGCCCTGCACGAGATGTCCGACAAGCGCCGCTTCGAGGTCGCCAGCGAACTGCAGGATGAACGCCTCGCCGACGTCCTGCAGGAGATGCCCGAAGACGACCAGGTGGAGATCCTCTCCGCCCTCGACGTGAACCGTGCCGCGGACGTGCTGGAGGAAATGGACCCGGACGACGCCGCCGACCTCCTCGCTGAGCTGCCCAGCGCGCAGGCCGAGCAACTGCTCCAGCTGATGGAACCTGAAGGCGCCGAAGACGTCCGCCGGCTGCTCGAATACGACGAGGATACCGCCGGCGGCCTGATGACCCCGGTCCCGGTTATCCTGCCCCCGGAAGCCACCGTCGCCGAGGCCCTGGCCCACGTCCGCCGCGAAGAGCTCTCCCCGGCCCTGGCGTCGTCGATCTTCATTGCCCGGCCGCCGCTGGAGACGCCCACGGGCCGGTTCCTCGGCGTCGTCCACATCCAGCAGCTGCTGCGCTACCCGCCGCCCGAGCCGCTGGGCAACCTGGTGGACAAGACCCTGGAGCCGGTGTCGGACCAGGCCCACATCAGCGAGGTGGCCCGCACGCTGGCGACTTACAACCTCAACTCGCTCCCCGTCGTCAACAGCGACGGTCGGCTTGTGGGGGCGGTGACTGTTGACGACGTGCTGGACCATCTGCTGCCCGATGACTGGCGCGCCCACGAGGACGATGTCCCGATCAGGAAGCTTGGAGGCCGCATTGGCTGATAACAGCACACCACGGAATCCCCACGTCCGGCCGGGCAGCAAATCGGCCAAGGGAAGCCTCGATACACCCCTGAGCGGCCGCCAGCGGATCCTGCCGAAGTTCTCACCCAACCCGGACGCCTTCGGCCAGACCACGGAAGGCTTTGCCCGCTTTATGGGCACGCCGCAGTTCCTGGTCTACATGACGGTGTTCGTCGTCCTCTGGCTCGTCTGGAACACCTTCGCCCCGTTGGAGTGGCAGTTCGACTCCCGGGCGCTCGGCTACACGCTGCTGACCCTGATGCTCTCGCTGCAGGCCTCCTACGCCGCGCCGCTGCTGCTCCTTGCCCAGAACCGGCAGGACGACCGTGACCGTGTCTCCCTCCAGCAGGACCGCCAGCGCGCCGAACGCAACCTCTCCGACACCGAATACCTGACCCGGGAACTCGCTTCGCTGCGGATCGCCCTGCGCGAAGTCGCCACCCGCGACTACGTTCGGGCCGAACTGCGCAGCCTGCTCGAGGACATGCTGGAGGCGCAGGAGGAACTGCGCACCCACGATCCTGCCGCCGGCGTCCACGAAACGCCGCGGGACAAGGTCAAGGAAAAACTGAAGGAACGCCGCGACAAGCAGCGCAGCCCCCGGACCCAGCAAATGCCGCGGATCAAGTCCGACAGCAAGAACGACCGCAAACCCGCCCAGAAGCCCGGCACAGCGCCGGACACGATCCAGGACACCGTCCAGGTTGCCGGGCCGGACAATGCCGGCGCCCCGGCGCACCCCGCTTCCCCCGAGAACTGAGCAGTCACCGCATGAACCCCAGCCAGAGCAGCAGCGCCCAGGGCGTCCCTGCGGCCTCCCCACTGGCCGGGGCCGTGCAGGCCGCCCTCGCCACCGTCGTCGATCCCGAGCTCCGCCGTCCCATCACTGAGCTCGGCATGGTGGACGCCGTGGAGATCTCCGACGGCGGCCGGGTGCGGGTCGCGGTGCTGCTGACGATTGCCGGCTGCCCGCTGCGCGGAACCATCACCGCCGACTGCGAGGCTGCGGTGTCCGCCGTGCCCGGGGTCACCGGCGTTGAGGTCGATCTGTTGGTCATGACGCAGGCGCAGCGCGACGCGCTCAAGGAGCAGTTACGCGGCGCCGGCGGGCAGCGCGGGATCCCGTTCAACGACCCCGGCTCGCTGACCAAGGTCTACGCCGTCGCGAGCGGCAAGGGCGGCGTGGGCAAGTCCTCCGTGACGGTGAACCTCGCCTGCGCGCTGGCCGCCCAGGGGCTGCGCGTCGGGATCGTCGACGCGGACGTCTACGGCTTCTCCGTACCGGCGCTGATGGGCATCACCCAGGCCCCCACCCGGGTGGATGACATGATCCTGCCGCCGGTGGCGTACGGGGTCAAAGTCATCTCGATCGGCATGTTCGTCACCGGCAACCAGCCGGTCGCGTGGCGCGGGCCGATGCTGCACCGGGCCCTGGAGCAGTTTCTCACCGACGTCTACTTCGGCGACCTCGACGCCCTGTTCCTGGACCTTCCGCCCGGTACCGGCGACATCGCCATCTCGGTGGCCCAGCTGCTGCCCAAAGCCCAGATCCTTGTCGTGACCACTCCCCAGGCCGCTGCCGCGGATGTGGCCGAGCGGGCGGGCGCCATCGCGACGCAGACGGGCCAGAGCGTCGCCGGCGTCGTGGAAAACATGTCGTACCTGGAACTGCCCGACGGCGGCCGGATGGAGCTGTTCGGAAGTGGCGGCGGCGCTGTGCTCGCCGAGCGGCTGTCCGCTACGGTCGGCACGGACGTTCCGCTGCTGGGACAGATCCCGCTGGACATCCTGCTGCGCGAGGGCGGCGACGCCGGGGTTCCCCTGGTGCTGGGCCGTCCCGAAACGCCGGCGGCCGTAGCACTGCTCGACATCGCCGGCAGGCTCGCCTCGGTCCCGCGCGGGCTGAGGGGAAAGCCGCTGGGCCTGCAGCCCCGCTAGGTCGCTTCGGAATCGAAGGGCGCCGGCTCGCCATCCGGGAGCCGCTCGACAATCCGGGCCGGCGGGCGCTCCGCGGCCGCCGCGGCGGCTGCGGCCACGGTGGCTACCGCCGGGGCACCGGCGCTGACCGGCTTGGTGTCATCGTCCAGCAGCGCTTCCTTGATGATCCGGCGCGGATCGTACTGCCGGGGGTCGTACTTCTTCCAGTCGACGTCATCGATATCAATGCCGACTTCTTCCTTGATCTGCTCCCGCGCGCCCGACGCCATCCGGCGGACTTCCTTGACGATGTTGGCAAGTTTCTGGGTGTATTCGGGCAGCCTGCTGGGACCAATCACCAGAAGGCCGATGATCAGCAGAAGCAAAAATTCCGGTCCATTGATTCCAAGCACTGTAGGAAGATTACCCTCTCAATCGGGGCTGGGACGATTCGGCCGCGACACACGGCGCATGCCCCCGCGGCTGGTGCCCCTGCCGAGATGAGATTTCGCGCCCCTGTGCGGAGCAGTCCGTGGGCGCGAGCTCTCACCTCGGGCCGGCATCGGCCGGTCAGGGGGCCAACAGCTCCATAATCCTGCCCAGGCCGCGCTCCAGCCGCGCGGTGAAATTGCTCCCGGCGCCGTCGACCGTTTCGACGCGCCCGGGTCCCCCGCTGCCGGCCGGCCCCGCTGCCGCGGCACGGGCCCGCACGAGGGCGGCCACGCCGTCGTCGGCCTGCTCGGCCGGCTGGTCCGAGACGTACGTGAAGGTGACGTCGCCCGTCTGGTAGATCGCGGCGAAAGGGGCAGCGGGATGGACCCACAGCGTCCCGCGGCCGCCCCCCGCCCCGTCGCCCGTCGCGTCAGCCACCGCGGGCACTGCTACGGGCACCGCTGCGGAGGTGAAGCCATCCGACGTCGCCGGGCGGCCTGTGAGCACGTTGACCGGCGCCGGCGGGGCCGTGCGCGGCCCGCCGCCTGCGTTGCCGGACTGCCCGGGCACGCCGCCGTGCTGTGCTTTGCTGTCCTGTACTTTAAGGTCCTGTGCGCTGATGCCCTGGGCGCCGTGCTGTTCCAGGACGGTGGCGAAATTCCGGCCGTCGGTGAGGCGCAGTTCCAGGATGTCGCCGCCGGCGAGCACCCCGGCTCTGGCCCAGATGAGATGGTAGCCGAGTTCGCGCAGCTCGGGGCACGTCCAGCCCTCAGAGCGCAGGGAGGCGAGCTGTTCGTCCGTGAGTGCTCCGGCCGGCGTGAAATCGGGTTCGCCGGTGAGGCTCCACCCGGTTGGTGCCCCGGGCCCGGCCTGGACGGCGGAGGCAGCCCCGGAAGCGGCCAGGTCGCGCTGCAGAAACACCGGGGCGGGCGCTCCTGCGGCCGTACCCGCGCGGTCCCCGCCCATCAGGTAGGCCGATCCACCGAGCAGCGCGGTGGCGGCCGCCACGGTCCCGGCGACGAGTGCCGTTGCCCGGAGGGCAGGACGGAATCGGCGGGCAGGACGGAACCCTTGGGAAGAACGGAATCCGCGGGCCTCCGCCGGCGGGGCGCCTGGAGGTTCGTTGCGGGCCAGGTCCGCGGTGCGTGCCAGCAGACGTGCGGTGAGGTCATCGCTGGCCACGGGCACTTCGGCGCCGCGAAGCCGCTCCAGGTACTGGCGTTCGCGGCGCTGCCGGAGCCGGCATTCCGTGCATGAGTCCAGATGCCTGGGCCGCCGTTCGTGCGGGCCCCGGAGCAGTCGTTTCAGCAGACGCATTGCCTGGTTCAGAGGAGACCGGCGATGCGCGGCATCTTCAGCCGCGGCTTCAGCGAGGCCTTGGCGGCCTGCGGCCGCGGATCGCGGTGTGCGAGCTTCTCCCGCAGCATGGTCCGGCCGCGGTGGATCCTGGAGCGGACCGTGCCGAGCTTGATGCCCAGCGCCACGGCGACCTCGTCGTAGGACAGGCCCTCCAGATCGCAGAGGACGACGGCGGCGCGGAAATCCGGGGGAAGTTCCTCCAGGGCGGCCTGCACGTCGACGTCCAGGTTGTTGAACTCGAAGCTCTGCTCCGGGCCGGGCTCGCGTCCGGGCAACCGGGATTCGGCGTCGTCGGCCAGTGGGTCGAAGCGGATCCTGCTCTTGCGCCGCGCCTGGTCCAAAAAGAGATTGGTGGTGATCCGGTGCAACCACCCGTCAAGCGTTCCCGGCTTGAAGTTCTCCAGCGAACGGAAGACACGGACGAAAACTTCCTGGGTGAGATCCTCGGCGTCGTACTTGTTGCCGGTGAGCCGGTAGGCGAGGCGGTATACCTTCGCGGAGTGGTTGGCCACCACTTCCTCCCAGGTGGGCCGGACCCACTCGGCCTCCGCCGCGGGCTGTGACTCTTCAGTTGCAGGGACAGCTGCCACTATCGACATTGTCCGCTCCCCTCGTGGATGGTGCTTACGCCGTGGACGGTGCTTGCGGCTGCAAGCTCCTGCATCCTTGATTCGGCGCCGATCACCTCGCGGATGAGCGGATTTCCATCATTTCAAATCAAGCTGGGAATTTCCTGACGCTGGCGGGCCTTCCGCCCACGGCAGAACCGGCCCCCGGGGCCGCAGTGTGACCGCCGCAGCAGGGGCGCCTCCCGGCGGGGTACCAGCTGACACAGTACGCTGGGGGGATCAAACCCCCTGCCGCCCAGAAAGCGAAATCCATGAGCGCCGATAAGTCCACGAGCTGGTCCTACGCAGAAGATCTGCCTGCCGAGGATGAGGTCCTGTTGCACGCGCGCGAACGGTCCTTCGAACTGGGAGTCACCCCCGTCGGTCCGGGCGTCGGAGCCGTCCTGACCGTCCTGGCCGCCGCCTCCAAGGCCCAGACCGCTGTCGAAATCGGCACCGGCGCGGGCGTCTCCGGCGTCTGCATCCTGCGCGGCCTGGGGCCGCACGCCGTTCTGACCACCATCGACGTCGACGTCGAACACCTCAAAGCCGCACGGGAAGCGTTCCAGGAAGCCGGCAGCCCGGCCAACCGCACACGGACCATTTCCGGCCGGGCCCGCGACGTCCTCCCCCGGCTGACGGACGCCGCCTACGATCTGGTCTTCATCGACGCCGACAAGCCGAACTACCCCGGCTACGTGGAGCAGGCCATCCGCCTGCTCAAGTCCGGCGGACTGCTGATCGTCAACGATGCGCTGGATAAGGACCGTGTCGCCAACCCGGCCGCTCGGGACGCCACCACTGTGGTCCTGCGCCAGGTGGGCCGTGCCATCCGCGATGACGACCGCCTCGCGTCGGCGATGCTGCCCACCGGTGACGGCCTGCTGGTCGCCGTCAAGAAGTAGCCGTGCGAGAGTAGCGGTCGGGAACTCACGGTCGGGGGCAGCGGCCAACTCCGCCGCAGGTCTGCAAAAAGCGGGCGGGGTCTGCAGCCATCCGGCTGCGGACCCCGCCCGCTGTTAAAAGTTCCGTGATGCTATTCGGTAACGCCGACGAGGCATTCCTTCAGGTTGGCAGCTTCGGCGGAATTGAGTTCGACCACGAGCCGTCCGCCGCCTTCGAGCGGGACGCGCATGATCAAGCTACGTCCTTCTTTGGTAACTTCCATCGGGCCGTCGCCGGTGCGTGGTTTCATTGCCGCCATAAGGAATATCCCCTCCATTAGTCCAGTGACATACCAGCCCGGCCGGGCTGCGTCCGCTTAGTCAATCAAGCTGCCCGGCGGCCGTGATGAGTGCCATCACGGTCATATAGTCAGTTTGCTTCTTGTCCTTGCTTACCAACTATTATCGCGTAACAACGCGGCTGTAGCTAATCGCTGGACTTTCCGACGCGCCGCGTCGCGCCGGGCCGGGAGCCCCCAAAGGTGCCGTGGGTCACGGCGGATAGTCCCCGCCGCCGGGCAGCGGAGCCCAGGCCCACAGCCACACGATCCAGACAATCTGCAGCAGCACGAACGTGACTACCACCGTGCCGCGGTACGCACGGGACCGGGAGATGAGGGCAGCCGCGAGGCCCAGCGGGAACAGCGGAAGCAGCATCCGGAAAGTGCTCGTCTGCGGGTGCAGGAAGAGCAGCAGATAGCCCATGTAGCAGGCGCACCACAGCTGCAGCTCCGTGCCCAGCGCCCGCACCGGACTGCTCATCAGGAGCAAGGCGAACAGGGCAACGAAAACGAACGGCGCCAGCACCCCGAGCACCGGCCCGAAGAGCAGGATGCCGGTGTCGAACCAGGGCTTGAACGGCACGAGGTCGTGGCCGCGCCAGACGGTTTCGGTCTTGGTGTAGGCCTGGATATCCCCGGTGACAGCCCAGGCGATGCCCGGCCACATCAGGGCCCCCAGTCCGCTGACCGCCGTCAGTCCGGCGAGGGACCAGAGCTGGGTGCCGGTGTGCGGCCCGACGGTGGGAGGCATCCCGGCGTGCGGGACGCCGCCCGCCGGGTCCGGGCCCTCCCCGCGTGCCCGGCCGCGGGACGCCGAGAAGGACTGCCACCCCCGGTGGAGGAACAGCAGCCCCGCCATCGCCGCGAACGGCACGCCGGTCGGCCGGGACAGGCACATCAGTATGACGACGGGCACCGCCAACAGGTAGCGGCGTGTCACGACCAGCAGCAGGGCAGCGGCCAGCAGGAGCAGGTTCAGCGACTCGGCGTAGGGCACCTGGAGCACCGGGGACACCGGAAAGGTGGAAACGAACACGGTTCCCCAGAGCGCGCTCCGGTGGGATGCCTTGTGCCGGAACAGTCGATAGATGACCAGCGCCGCGCCCAGCCCGCACACCATGGCGATCACCGTCAGGCTGAATGCCGGGTGCAGTCCGGTCACCCCCGCGACCACGCGGCCAAGCACCGGAAAGAGCGCATAGAACGCCCAGGCGTTCTCCTGGACGTCCCCGGCCCCGTCGGTCGGAAGGACGTCCGGGTAGCCGTTCAGGAGGATCTCGCCGTACCAGCGGGCATCCCAAATATTGACGAACGACCAGTAGTCCGGCTTAGCCGGAAACCAGGGGTTCACGCCCTGGTGCAGGGCCGCGGCCATGAAAATGCAGGCGCTGACGAAGCGGGCTGCGACATAGAGGCCGCCCACCTGGACCCACCAGGGCCAGTGCCCCGCCCGGGCCCCCGCCGCTGCGATGCCGCCCCGGGCCCCTTCAGCCAGGTCCCGCAGCCCGGAGCTGCGGGTTCCGTCTGCCGGCTCCTCGCGGCCGTCAGGCTGCACCGCCGCCGGCAGGTGCGCCTTTGGCGGGTCGCTGCTCACGGGGCCCGCTCCGGTTCCTGCCGCCGGCGTCCCAGTTGGCCCCCGAGGTCCGCGATTTTCCGGTCCTTCGTGGCCAGCTGGTCCCGCAGCTCGTCCAGCACCTGGTCCACCTGGTCCATCCGGTAGCCCCGCAGGCCGATGGCGAACCGGAGCCGGTCGATGTCGGCCGGCTCCGCCTTGGCCGGCAGCAGCACCGGCGGGAGGTTGGCGACCGGCTGGTCGAAGCCGTCATCCGGGGCCCGCTGCTCACCGGCGTCGGCCCCGCGGCGGCCGCGGAGGAAGCTCGACGCCCGGCCGGTGCCGAGGAGGAAAGCGGCGCCGACGAGCGCGATTGCCAGGAAGATCAGGAAGAAGCTCACTCCCCCATCGTGCCAGACGCCGCCGGGTCCGACTGGTGCCCGGTCAGCCCCGCGTGCCGCCGGCGGGTCCGGTGCCGTTCCCGTTCCCGGCGCCGCTGCCGTTGGGGTTCCGGTGCCGGGCGGCGCCTTCCACCACGAGTTCCACGGCGAGCGCCGGATCGTCCACGACCTGCAGCAGGTCCAGGTCCTCCTCGGACATCATGCCCTCGGCCACGAGCGTGGTCTGGATCCACTCCACCATGGGGCTCCAGAATGCTGTTCCGATCAGGACAATCGGGAAGGACGTGACCTTCCGGGTCTGGACCAGGACCATCGCTTCGAAGAGTTCGTCCAGTGTGCCGAGGCCGCCCGGCAGCACGATGAACCCCTGGGCGTACTTCACGAACATGGTCTTGCGGGCGAAGAAATAGCGGAAGTTGATGCCCAGGTCCACCCACTGGTTCATCCCCTGTTCGAAGGGCAGCTCGATGCCGAGCCCGACGGACACCCCGTTACCCTGCACGGCGCCCTTGTTGGCTGCCTCCATGGAGCCGGGACCACCGCCGGTGATCACTGCCAGCCCGGCTTCGGCCAGCTGGCGCCCGACCTCGACGGCGAGTTCATAGTTCAGGCTGCCGGGCACGGTCCGCGCCGAGCCGAAGACGCTGACCGCCGGGCCCAGGTCGGCCAGCGCACCAAACCCTTCCACGAACTCGCTTTGGATCCTGAGGACCCGCCACGGATCAGTGTGGACGAACTGTCCGGGCCCCTTCGTGTCCAGCAGGTTGCGGTCGGACATCGTTACCTTGGCGGCTTTGCGCCGCAGCTCCAACGGACCCTTGTGCCGGATCCCGGCTGGGGCCGGAATGTCGCGGGTTTCGCCGGTGTTCTTCGCGGCGGCCACTCCGGCTGCCTTACCGGCTGATTTTCCGGCTGATTTTCCGGCTGTGGCCGGGGGTCCCTGTTGTTGCGGATCGGTACTCATGCCCACAGGTTAGCGCGGTTCCCTGTCAGTGCCGGTCCGGCACGGCCCTGACGTGCGGGCGCCGGCGCAAGATGCCCGGCCGGCCCCGAAGAGTACCCGAGGACGCCGGTAGCAGGCTGACCTGCAGGTATCTCTTGAATCACGATCTGTAGGAACTGGGAGTGATTGCGGTCATAATCGGCGGATGTTCGCTAGATTCTTCTTATGACTACTCAAGTGCCCGGCGATGCCCTCGTCTCCCTGAACGCCGTCAACAAGCACTACGGCCAGTTGCACGTCCTGAAGGACATTAATCTGCATGTCCGCAAGGGCGAGGTTGTTGTCGTCATCGGACCGTCGGGTTCCGGCAAGTCAACGCTGTGCCGTGCCATCAACCGCCTCGAGACCATCGACGACGGCGTGATCAAGATCGATGGCAAGGAACTGCCCGCAGAGGGCAAGGAACTCGCCAAGCTGCGCGCCGACGTCGGGATGGTCTTCCAGTCCTTCAACCTCTTCGCCCACAAGACGATTCTTGAGAACGTCACGCTCGGCCCGATCAAGGTCAAAGGCCTCTCCAAGGCCGAGGCCGACAAGGACGCGATGGCCCTGCTGGAACGCGTCGGCGTCGGGCACCAGGCGCCGAAACTTCCGGCCCAGCTCTCCGGCGGCCAGCAGCAGCGCGTCGCGATCGCCCGCGCCCTGGCAATGAAGCCGAAGGTCATGCTCTTCGATGAGCCGACCTCCGCGCTGGACCCGGAAATGATCAACGAGGTCCTCGACGTCATGATCCAGCTGGCCAAGGAGGGCATGACCATGATCGTGGTCACCCACGAGATGGGCTTCGCCCGCAAGGCCGCGGACCGCGTGGTGTTCATGGACGGCGGCCAGATCGTCGAGGACGCCTCCCCCGAAGAGTTCTTTACCAACCCCAAGAGCAGCCGCGCCAAAGACTTCCTCTCCAAGCTGCTGACCCACTGATCCCTGAAGAGTTCTCACCCTGGCCGCCGCAAGGCGGCCGTCCAATGAAAGGAATGTCATGATGGCATTTTTGACCCGAAGGAAATCCCTTCTGGTTGCCGCGTCCGCAGCCCTGGCTCTCAGCCTGAGCGCCTGCGGCGGCAGCACCTCCACTTCCAACCCGCCCGTGGCCGAGAAGCCGAGCTTCGCTGCCGACTCAACCATGGCCAAACTGTCATCCGCCGGCAAGATTGTCATCGGCACCAAGTTCGACCAGCCGCTGTTCGGCCAGAAGGGCCTCGACGGCAAGCCGGTCGGGTTCGACGTCGAAATGGGCAAGCTGATCGCCGGCAAGCTGGGCATCCCCGCCGACAAGATCGAGTGGGTCGAGACTGTCTCCGCCAACCGCGAGCAGTTCATCAAGCAGGGCAAGGTCGACATCATCGTCGCCACCTACACGATCAACGACAAGCGCAAGACCGAAGTCGACTTCGCCGGCCCGTACTACGAGGCCGGCCAGGCACTGATGGTCAACAAGGACAACACGTCCATCACCAAGCCCGAAGACGTCAAGGGCAAGAACGTCTGCTCCGTGACCGGCTCCACGCCGGCCGGCACGATCGTCGAGAAGTACGGAGCAGTCCTCGTCCCGGCTGCAACCTACTCCGCCTGCCTTGAGCCGCTGCGCAACAAGCAGGTCGAAGCGATCACCACCGACAACGTCATTCTGGCCGGTTTTGTGGCCAAGGAGCCGGACGCTTTCAAGCTGGCCTCGGACCAGACCTTCACCAAGGAGCCCTACGGCATCGGCCTGAAGAAGGACGACACCGCCTTCCGCACGTGGATTAACGACCAGCTGGAAGCCTTCGATAAGGACGGTTCCTACAAGAAGGCCTGGGAAGGCACCGCCGGGACGGTCATCAAGACCGCTCCCGCCCTTCCCACGATCAACCGCTACTAGCCTGGTATGGCGGTTGCCGGGGCTCGCGCCCGACGCGGCCCCGGTAACCGCCATTCCCGTCTCCCACTCCACTTCCCGCAAGGCAGCCTAAGGAACCTATGGACGTCATCATTGAAAACCTTCCCGCATATGTGGACGGTTTTCTCAGAACCCTCTTCCTGTCCGTGGTCTCGGGGATCTTCGCACTGATTTTCGGGACGCTGCTCGCAGCAGCCCGTGTCTCGCCCATTGCCGCCCTGCGCGGCTTCAGCATGACGTACGTGGAGATTGTCCGGAACACCCCTCTGACCATCGCGTTCTTCTTCGCCGCTGTGGTCCTTCCACGGCTTGGGGTGACGTTCCAGCAGTTCGAGGTCGCCGCCATCATCGCACTGAGCGCCTACACCTCGGCCTTCATCGCCGAAGCGGTGCGCTCCGGCGTCAACAGCGTCCCGGTCGGACAGGCCGAGGCTGCCCGCAGCATCGGCATGAAGTTCAGCCAGGTCCTCACCCTGATCATCCTGCCGCAGGCCCTGCGCACGGTGATCCCGCCCATGATCAACATCCTCATCGCCCTGGTGAAGAACTCCTCGGTGGCCGGCGCCTTCTTCGTCCTGGAGCTCTTCGGCTACGGCCGCCAGCTTGCCAACGCCAACGGCGACGCCGTGCTGTGGGTCCTCGTCGGCGTCGCGTTCTTCTACCTGCTGATAACCGTCCCGCTTGGCTATTTCGCCAACCTGGTTGAACGAAAGGTGGCGATCGCCCGATGAGCTCGGTCCTTTACGACGTCCCCGGCCCCAAGGCCCGCCGTGTCTCCCTGATCGGCTCCATCGTCGGCGTCGTTGCGATTGCCGGGCTGGTCTGGTGGGCTATCTCCGTCCTTGCCCAGCAGGGGATTTTCGAACCCGAACGCTGGGCCGTCTTCCAGATTCCCGACGTCTGGGTGCTGATCGGCAACGGCATCGTCGCCACCCTCACGGCCGCGGCCGTCGCCGCGGTCATCGCCTTCCCGCTGGGGCTCGTGCTGTGCCTCATGCGCATCTCCGACGTCGCCTGGATCCGCATCCCGACCCGGATCGTGCTGGAATTCCTGCGCGGCATGCCCGTGGTCCTGATGATGTTCTTCGTCCTGCTGGTGTTCGCGACCGGTTCCTTCACCGCCGTCGTCGCCGGCCTGGTGCTGTACAACTCGGCGATCTTTGCCGAGATCATCCGCGCCGGCATCCAGTCCCTGCCGAAGGGCCAGCGTGAAGCCGGCCTCGCGATCGGCCTCACCAGCTTCGCCTCCCGGCGCAGCATCGAACTGCCCCAGGCGATCCGGCGCATGCTGCCGTCGCTCGTGGCGCAGCTCGTGGTGCTGCTGAAGGACACCTCGCTCGGCTACATCGTTTCCTACGAGGAACTGCTGCGCAAAGTGCAGATCATGGCCGACTTCCTCGGTCCGGACTACCTGTTCCCGGTGTTCTTCGTGGCGGCGGCGATCTACATCGCCATCAACTTCTCCGTCTCCCGGCTCGCGATCTGGATCGAGAAGCGCGGTTCCAAGAAGGCCGCCGGCGGCGTCGTGCACGTTCCGGTCGCAGGGATCCCGGTCAAGTAGGTCCCCCGCGGCGCAGCCTGCGCCCCGGCAAGGCTGCACCGAACGCACCTAAGGTCCGGAATCCCGCGAGGGGTTCCGGACCTTTTGTGTTGGGAGTTGTACTACCTGCGGCGTTGCCTGCTGCCTGCCGTTTTGCCTGCGGGCGTCGCCTGCTGTTTTCCCTGCTGTTTTGCGTGGGTCAGGCCGTGAGCCAGCTCCGCAGGACCCGCAGGCATTCGCGGATCGCGTCGGCCTCGACGTGTTCGTTGTCCTTGTGCGCCAGCAGCGCGTCGCCGGGTCCGAAGTTCACCGCCGGGATGCCCAGTTCGCTGAAGCGCGCGACGTCGGTCCAGCCGTACTTGGGCTTGGGCGCGGCCCCCACCGCGGCGACAAAGGACGCCGCGGCGGGGTGGTTGAGTCCCGGCCGGGCGCCGGCGGCGCTGTCGGTGCGGACGACGTCGAATCCCTCCAGCAGGTCCCGGACATGCTGCTCCGCCTCATCCGGGGTTTTGTCCGGGGCGAAGCGGTAGTTGATTTCCACGACGCACCGGTCCGGAATGACGTTGCCGGCGGTCCCGCCGTTGACCTTCACGGCGTTGAGGCTTTCCCGGTAGTCCAGTCCCTCCACGCTGACGGTCCGGGGCTCGTAGGCCGCGAGCCGGGCCAGGATCGGCGCAGCGGCGTGGATCGCGTTGCTGCCCATCCAGGCCCGGGCGGAATGCGCGGCTTCGCCGACCGTGGTCGCTTCGAAGCGGATGGTGCCGTTGCACCCGCCCTCCACGGTCCCGTCCGTGGGTTCGAGCAGGATCGCGAAGTCCCCGCCCAGCAGGTGGCCGTGGTTCCGCACCAGGCGGCCGAGCCCGCTCTTAACGGCCTCGACTTCCTCGTGGTCGTAGAAGACGAAGGTGACGTCCTTGTCCGGCTCCGCGCCGCCGTCGAACAGCCCAGCGGCCAGCGCCAGCTGGACCGCGACACCGCCCTTCATGTCGGTGGCACCGCGGCCGTAGAGGATGCCCTCGCCGGGCGACCCCGAGGGCCAGTAGGACGGGACGGTCCCGAGGGACCCTTCCGTGGTCGGCAGGGGCACCGTGTCCAGGTGTCCGGCCAGGATGACCCGTTCGGCCCGGCCGAGGTTGGTGCGGGCGATGATCGAGTCGCCGTCGCGGACCAGCTCCAGCTGCGGGACGGAGCGGAGGGCATGCTCCACGGCGTCGGCCAGTTCCGTCTCCGCGCCGGAGACGCTGTAGATGTCGATGAGCCTGGCGGTCAGCAGCGCCACGTCCTGGCGGAGGTCCAGGCGGGCGGTGTGGGGGCGGGAGTTCGGGCGTGAGTTCAGGTCCGGGGCAGTCACCGTCCCACTTTATCCGCTGCGGTCCCCCGGCGTCCCTCCCGCCTGACCCTTACGTGTGGGCGTTTCAACGCGACACAACGGCTCTGCGCGCGGGCCGGCCGGGCTGTCACGGGTTTCGGGGAGGGCGGGCGCCGTCTATAGACTTGGGGACATGACTGAAACCGCTTCTTCCGCTGTGCCCGCAGACGCCCGCTCCGCCTATGGCTACGGCGTCGCCACGATTGCCGCCGGCAACGGGGACGCCACCGTGCTGGACGTCTGGTTCCCGGCGCCGGCCCTCGGCACCGCAACGGAGAGCCTCCGCGACGTCGCGAACGCGGATCAGTCGCTGCTCGATATCGCCGCGACCGGCGCCGACGCCGACCGCGGCACCGAGCAGAAGGTCGTGTTCGCCCAGATCCACCTCGACGAGGCCCCGGCCGACACCGCCGACGCCTACCTGCGCCTGCACCTGCTCTCGCACCGCCTGGTGCAGCCGAACAGCATCAACCTTGACGGCATCTTCGGCAAGCTCCCCAACGTCGTGTGGACCAACTTCGGGCCCGCCGCCGTCGAGGGCTTCGAACTGACCCGCGCCCGGCTGCGCAGGCGCGGCGCCGTCACCGTCTACGGTGTCGACAAGTTCCCGCGCATGGTCGACTACGTCATCCCCTCCGGCGTGCGCATCGCCGACGCCGACCGGGTCCGCCTCGGCGCGCACCTGGCCGAGGGCACCACGGTCATGCACGAGGGCTTCGTCAACTTCAACGCCGGCACCCTGGGCGCGTCCATGGTGGAAGGCCGAATCTCCGCCGGGGTGGTCGCCGGTGACGGGTCCGACGTCGGCGGCGGCGCCTCGATCATGGGGACCCTGTCCGGCGGCGGCAAGGAGAAGATCGCTTTGGGCGAGCGTGTCCTGCTGGGCGCCAACTCCGGTGTCGGCATCAGCATCGGCGACGACTCCGTGGTCGAGGCCGGCCTCTACGTCACGGCAGGCACCCGCATCCGAGTGGTCGGGGCCAAAGACGCCGACGGCGAGGACACCAGCCGGATCGTGAAAGCCGTGGAGCTCTCCGGGGTCCCCAACCTGCTCTTCCGCCGCAACTCCTCCACCGGCGAGGTGGAGGTCCTCCCGCGCAAGGGCCAGACCGTCGAACTCAACGAGGCCCTGCACGCCAACTAAGGTTGGGTGCGCAAACCAACCGTTAGCAGCATGAACCGGCCCCGGACGGGCCTGAGGGAGTAGTTTCGTGGCACGCAGAGGCAGCTTGCGCCGTTGGGTTGTGCTGCTGCTCACCCTGGTCATGGTGGCAGGCGGGGTGTACACCGCGGTGGCGTTCGTGCAGCGCTCGGAAGTCCTCATCACCGAACGCTGCACAGCGGCGGGCGGCGGCAGCGCCGAGCTTGCCACTGACCAGGCGGCCAATGCCGGACTCATTACGGCCGTCGCCGTCCGCCGCGGGCTCCCGGCCCGGGCCGCGAGCATCGCCCTGGCCACGGCCATGCAGGAGTCCAAGATCCGGAACATCGGCCACGGGGACCAGGCCGGCCCCGACTCCCGCGGGCTCTTCCAGCAGCGGCCCTCGCAGGGCTGGGGCACCACGGAACAGGTGATGGACCCGTACCACGCTAGCAACGCCTTCTACGATGCCCTGGTGAAGGTCCCGGGCTACCAGACGCTGGAGATCACCGACGCCGCACAGCGGGTCCAGCGCTCCGCCTACCCGGACGCCTACGCCCAGCACGAGGCGATGGCGCGTGCCTTCGCTTCGTCGCTGACCGGCCAGACCGCCGCGGGTCTCGACTGCCGGCTGCGCGACCCCGACGCGGCCGGCGACCCGGCCGCCGTGCAGGAACGCCTCATCTCCGCCTTTGACGCGGTCCCGGCGTCCACGGAGGGCGGCACCCTCGTGCTGGAGGCCGAGGGTGACCGGGCGTGGGCCGTGGCGCAGTGGGCGGTTGCCAACGCCAAAGCCCTCTCCATCACCGAAGTCCAGGCGGAGGGGCGCAGCTGGACGCGGCAGGACCGCAACGGCTGGCAGGCCTCCGAGGTCCCGGCGGGACAGGTCAGGATCACCGTCGCCGCGGCGCCGACGCAGTAGCGGAACGTCTCCGGTGAGTCCGGGCGGGCTCAGACCAGCAGATCCACTACCGGCTGCACATAGCTGCGGAACAGTTCCGGCTGGGACAGCAGTTCCGAGCTCATGATGATCTTGTCCGGCTCCAGATACCAGGCCCTCGGCTCGGCCAGCGGCAGCTCGATGATGGTCAAATTGAAATCATTGGCGGCGCGCCCCACCTCGAGCAGCCGGTCATCGACCATGTCCTGCAGCAGCTGCACCCCGCCTGCGGCCTCACGTTCGGCCTCCAGGGCCAGGTAGTCAGCGCGGCGCTCCCGGGCCCAGGACAGCGCCGCACCGAAATGCGCCTGCATCACACGCCGGAGGGCCGGGGAATTACTGAAGGCGCGGAAGCCCGGCGGCCCCAGTTCCGGCGACATCTCGGGATGCGCCTTGAGGAGCTGCTCCCACCAGGCTTCCCACTCCGTCTTGAGCGCACTGACTCCGCCCACCTCCGCAATCAGGTGCGTGTGGTCCGCGGGCCGGATCTTCGGGGCCGCGTGGCAGAGTGCCGGATGCCCCGCGGTGTCCAGGCCAGCGGTGTCGCGAACGTACAGTGCAATGAGCATGGGACCCGAAGTATCCATGGTGATCCGCCAGCCCGGCCCGCCTGTGTGGTGCATCCAACTGCCTCCTTGGCAAGACGTACGTTTCCAGTGTATTCCCCAAGTTAACGCACGTTAATGCCTGCCAGCGTAGCTGCCCAGTCCGTTGAGGTGGGACTCCAACACGTCGCTGCACACCTGCGCGGTCATCCATTCGGGCTGCAGCAGGGCGTGCAGGGTGAGCCCGTCCAGGGTGGCCAGCAGCCGTTCCGCCTCGGTGACCAGGCGCTGCTGCTCCAGGGCTGTGTCGGTCTCGGCCGCGGCGCCCCCGGACGACAGGTCCATCACGAGCCGCCCGACGATCGCAGCCACCGCGCGGTGGCTCCGGTCTGCTTCCGGGGCGAGGAACGGCTTGGTCCTGGCCGCGGCCTTGAATGCCATCCAGACGCAGGCGTCGACGGCACGCTCCTCGTCCAGGGGAAGAAATTCACCCAGCAGGGTTAAGACACCCTCGTGGTGCTCCGGGGTACCAGGCTGCGCCTCCGCGAGGCGCTCATCGGCTGCCGCCAGCCGGCGGACGATCCGGTCCACGACGACCCCGAAAGAGTGGGCCAGGAGCTCGTCGCTGCTGGCAAAGTAGTGCCGGACCGATCCGACCGCCAGCTCCGCCTCGTCCGCGACTTCGCGGAGCGAGGCCCGTTCGAGTCCGTCTGCTGCGACGATCCGGAAGACCGCTTCGACCACTTCTTGGCGCCGCAACGCGGCGTCGACAAATTTGGGCATTAGTCTTTTTAGCACGGATGTGCCCGAACGGCGGCGGGCCACACCGGCGGGCAGCCCCCCGGCCGCGCGATGGGCGGTGCGCGCGATGTGCCTGCCGCCCGCCGGGCGGTCCGCCTATCCGGGTGCCGGCCGCGTGAGAACGACGCCGGCCGCGCACCCCGTGAGGTGAGCGGCCGGCGTCGTACTTTTGTTGCTGCTTTTTTGCTGTGGGGACTACACGGAAGGGTAGTTGCGCTCCGGTTCGCCGATGTAGAGCTGCCGCGGGCGGCCAATCTTGGTGTTGGGGTCGTTGATCATTTCCCGCCACTGTGCGATCCAGCCCGGAAGGCGGCCGATCGCGAAGAGCACGGTGAACATCTTCTCCGGGAAGCCCATGGCCTTGTAGATCAGGCCGGTGTAGAAGTCCACGTTCGGGTAGAGCTTGCGCTGGATGAAGTAGTCATCATTCAGGGCCTTCTCTTCGAGGCGCAGGGCGATCTCCAGGAGTTCGTCGTTGCCGCCGAGCTTCGTCAGGATCTCGTGGGCCGTGGCCTTGACGATCTTGGCACGCGGGTCGTAGTTCTTGTAGACGCGGTGTCCGAAGCCCATGAGCCGGACGCCGTCCTCCTTGTTCTTGACCTTTTCCATGTAGTCCTCGGGCTTGGTGCCGTCGGCCTGGATCTGGCGCAGCATCTTCAGCACGGCCTCGTTGGCGCCGCCGTGGGCGGGGCCGAAGAGGGCGTTGATGCCGGCGGACACGGAGGCGAAGAGGTTCGCGTTAGAGGAGCCAACCAGCCGGACCGTCGAGGTCGAGCAGTTCTGCTCGTGGTCGGCGTGCAGGATGAGGAGCAGGTCCAGCGCCTTGGCGACGACCGGGTCCACCTCGTACTGCTCGGCCGGGAGTCCGAAGCTCAGGCGCAGGAAGTTCTCCACGAGGTTGTGGGAGTTGTCCGGGTAAAGCATGGGCTGGCCGATGCTCTTCTTCAGGGCGTACGCGGCGATGACCGGCATCTTGGCCAGCAGCCGGTAGGTGGAGACTTCGACCTGCTCAGCGTTGAACGGATCCAGCGAGTCCTGATAGAACGTGGACAGCGCCGACACGGCAGAAGACAGCACCGGCATCGGGTGGGCGTCGCGCGGGAAGCCGCTGAAGAAGCCCTTGAGCTCTTCGTGCAGCAGGGTGTGGTGGCGGATCCGCTGGTCGAAGGCTTCCAGCTCCGTGGCGGTCGGCAGGTTGCCGTAGATCAGCAGGTAGGAAACTTCCAGGAAGCTTGAGTGCTGGGCGAGCTGCTCGATCGGGTAGCCGCGGTACCGCAGAACACCGGCGTCGCCGTCGATGTAGGTGATGGCGGAGGTGGTTGCGGCGGTGTTCATAAACCCGGGGTCAAAGGCAACGGCACCGGTCTGCTTCAGCAGCTTGGAAACGTCGTAGCCTTCGTTTCCTTCTACAACCTGGATGCGCGGGAGTACGAGTTCCCCGCCGGCATGGCGCAGGGTTGCGCTGGTGGTCTCAGTCATGGAGTCTCCTCTGAGGCCTCAGGGCCTCTGTAGAAAGCTGGTCCAACTTCTGGTGAAGCCGCCCACGGAACCTGTTTTAGCCACGGATTCCAACGGCCGCGCTGCCTTCTTGTGGAAAGCCACCATTGATAGTCAGTTAAAAAGTACCGCCAGTTTCCGGGTGGCACTAATCCGGGGCCATCCGGAACTACCCAAAACGCGCCAGTTGTGGCACGTGTCACTACTTTATTACGCCCCGGCGGCCAGACGGGAGGCGGCGGCGTCGATCCGCTCATCGCTTGCGGTGAGCGCCACGCGGATGAATCCGTTGCCCGCGTCGCCGTAGAACACACCCGGGCCGACGACGATCCCGCGGTCCGCTAGCCGGGCGACCGTATCCCATGTGGGTTCGCCCGCGGTGGCCCAGAGGTAGAGCCCGGCCCGGGATTCGTGGATGGTCAGCCCGAAGCGTTCAAGGGCCGGTACGATCCGTTCCCGGCGTCCGCGGTACAGGTCCTTCTGCGCCTGGACGTGGGCATCGTCGCCAAGGGCAACCCGCATGGCTTCCTGGACCGGGTACGGAACGATCATGCCCGCGTGTTTGCGGCTGTTGACCAGGTTCGCCACGATAGCGGGGTCACCGGCGACGAAAGCGGCGCGGTAGCCGGCCAGGTTGGACTGTTTGCTCAGCGAGTACACGGCCAGGAGGCCCTCATGTGAGCCCTCCGCGACCTGCGGGTCCAGGACGCTGGGCACCGGGGAGCCGCCGCGCTGGAGGTCCCATTCGCCCCAGCCGAGTTCGGCATAGCACTCGTCCGAGGCCACGACGGCGCCGAGCTCGCGGGCCTGCCGGACGATCCTGCGCAGCGATTCGGCGTCGCGCACGCTGCCGGTGGGGTTTGCCGGGGAGTTGATCCAGACCAGACGCACCCGGGCGCGGGTGGCGGCGTCGAGCTCATCCAGGTCGTCCGCGGCGATGTGCTCCGCGCCGGCGAAGGTGGCGCCGATGTCGTAGGTGGGGTAGGCGACCGTCGGGCGGACGACGACGTCGCCCGGCTTGAGGCCGAGCAGGAACGGCAGCCAGGCCACGAGTTCCTTGGAGCCCACGGTGGGCATGATGTCCTGGGGATCCAGCCCGGGCACGCCGCGGCGGCGTTCAAACCATGCCGCGATGGCTTCCCGGAGCCCGGCCGTGCCGTGGACCGTCGGGTAGCCGGGAGCGTTGGCCGCTGCGCACAGGGCCTCCTGCACCACCGCGGGGGTGGCGTCCACCGGGGTACCGATGGAGAGGTTCGCGACTCCCCCGGGGTGTTCGGCAGCCCTGGCGATGTACGGCGCCAGGGCTTCCCACGGGTAGTCTGGCAGGCTGAGGCCGAAGCTGCGCAGCGCAGAAGTCACCGACGCCCCGCCTTAGTTCTCTTGGTTCTGCGGCGGCAGGGCGGCAATCATCGGGTGGTCGGTGTGGGTGTTGCCGACCTTCGCGGCCCCGCCCGGGGACCCGAGATCGTCGAAGAACTCCACGTTGGCCTTGTAGTAATCGGCCCATTCCTCGGGCGTGTCATCCTCGTAGTAGATGGCCTCGACGGGGCAGACCGGCTCGCAGGCGCCGCAGTCCACACACTCGTCGGGGTGGATGTACAGGGAACGCTCACCCTCGTAGATGCAATCGACGGGGCACTCTTCAATACATGCCTTGTCCTTGACATCTACACACGGCTGCGCGATTACGTACGTCACGTCCCTGGCCTCTCCACTCTGGTTCCGGCGGGTGCCGGACAACTGCTCCCGGCCTGAGCGCCGGGCTGCTGACTTCTGAGCCTATTATCTCCCAGCCGGTTCGCGCGAACCTAGCCGGGCGTCACACGGGTCCGCACTGGAATCCGACCGGCCCGGGATCACGGACCTAGGATGAATGGGTGAGTTCCTCGAAGCCGTCGCCCCAAGAGTTCCTGGCCGCCGTCGAGCCCGGCACCCGGGTGGTGGTCAGGTACCGGATCGAGGGCGGACTGACGGATGCCCTGGGCGTGCTGGTGGCGCGCACCGGGGACGGCTGCACCATCCGCACGCGTCGCTCCGACGTCGTGATCCCGCTTCCCCTGGTGGTGGCCGCCAAGCAGGTCCCGCCCCCGCCGCCCCGCCGCGTCCCTCGCCAGCAGCCCTGAGACGCCCGGCCCCGCGCCCGGGCACAACCCCGCCTGCCTGACACCTCCCCGCCCTGGGCAGCCCCGGCCCGCCTGACACCCCCGCCCGGTGGACATGCCCTCCCCTGGTCCCGGCCAATGGACATATAGCCACTATGTCCATTGGCCGCGGCACCCGCTGGACATGCCCCCAGTGTCCGGTCCGCGAACGTTGGACATGTCCTGCCGTAGCTGTGAACGCTGGACTGGTGCATGAGCGTGAACCGCGCCCCGGAGGACATGTCCGGCACTAGGCCGCAACTGAGATGCTGTTGAGCGCGTCGCGGACCATCGCGATGAACTCATCGGGCCGGTTCAGGAGCAGCGGGTAGCTGACCACAAGCGTGGGGATGCCGAGCCTGGTGGTGACGTTCCAGCGGCGCCGGTCCTCTTCGAAGCTTGCCCGGTCCATGTGGAAGGCCGCGCCGTCGGTCTCAATGCCAAGCCGACCGTCGACCATGAGGTCAAGGTGGCCCATACCGGGGATGTTGACCTGGGACTCCACATGGAACCCGGCCCTCCGGAGCCAGTACCGGGCGATGCACTCCATGATGGACTGCGACTGCGGGACGATCCTGTCCACCAGCCGGCGCTCCCTCGCGTCGTTGCGCCCGGCCAGACGCTGCCGCAGCGCCGAAAGACTAAGGCCTTTGACGACGACAGAGGATTCGGCAATGACGAGGCCGTCGAGTTCCGGCAGGCATCGCAGGCTTTGAACAACAGTGTCCAGCAGGGTGGCGACCGGATGGCGATGAGCTGGGCATCGGCTCCGGGGGCCGCGTACACGCCGCGGGACACCCGGGACACGGCGCCTTTGGCCAGGGCGGCCTTGAGCTGAAAGTCCGAGACCCCCGCGGCAGCGAGGTGTTTGGCGCGGGCGACGCCGTCGTAATTGGAAAGTACTTCGGTGACATTGACCATGCGGACATCGTGGCGCCGAAGCTCCGGGCCGGAACAGGGCCGGACCGCGCTATGTGCACAAGGGCATGCGCTTCGGACCGGGCCGGTGGGGACATGTTCCGCGTCCGGGCTCGTGCACGTCCCCCGTCAACAATGGGTATGTCCGCGGGCGGCGCGCGGGAAGGGACATGTCCCCGGCTGCGGCCGGAGCGAAGAAGGGCATGTCCCGCGGCGCGTTCAGCAAATGGACATAGTCCCGTTATGCCCACCCTTGGCCGTGAAGAAGGGGCATGTCCCCCGGGGCGGAGCGCGGAGAAGGGGCATGTCCCCCGGCGGGGTGGTGGGGTGGTGCGGAGGCGGGATGGCTAAGCCGTGGACGGGCGGTAGCGCCGGCACCAGGCCAGAATGCCAATGGTGACGACCGCGATGCCGTAGATCCAGAGGGTCCCGGCCAGGTCGCCGACGATCAGGCGCTTTCCGTTCCCCAGGGCGGACCACCAGCCGGCCAGCGCATAGCAGAGCGCGCCGCAGACCGCCGTCGGAAGGGCCGAACGAAATGCGGCGCCGAGCCACAGCTCAACGGAGCCCAGCAGGACCAGCGCGGCGGCGGCACCCCACGGCACCTCGACGCCGGCGACCAGGAGGTCCTGCCCGTGCAGCATCGTGCCGGCGAGGGCAGCAAAAAGAGCTGCCGGCAAGGCGGCGGCAATACCGCCTGCCATGCCGGCAGCTCTCTTATTCACAAACGATCCGGGGTTTCAGCGCAGAACGCGGAACCTAGACCTTCGCGCGGGCGCGGTTGGACTTGGCGCGCTGGTTGACGTCCAGGATGAGCTTCCGGATCCGGATGGATTCCGGGGTGACCTCGACGCACTCGTCTTCGCGGGCGAATTCGAGCGACTCTTCGAGGGTCAGGTCGCGCGGGGGCGTCAGGTTCTCGAAGGTGTCGGAGGAAGCGGCACGCATGTTGGTGAGCTTCTTTTCCTTGGTGATGTTGACGTCCATGTCGTCGGCGCGGGAGTTCTCGCCGACGATCTGGCCTTCATAGACCTCGGAGGTGGGGCGGACGAAGAAGGATCCGCGTTCCTGCAGGTTGATCATGGCGAACGGCGTCACAACACCGGCGCGGTCGGCGATCATCGATCCGTTGGTGCGGTATTCGATCGGGCCGGCCCAGGGCTCGTAGCCCTCGGAGATGGAGGCTGCGATGCCGGCGCCGCGGGTGTCCGTGAGGAACTTGGTGCGGAAACCGATCAGGCCACGGGCCGGAACGATGAACTCCATGCGGCACCAGCCGGTGCCGTGGTTGGCCATGTTGGTCATGCGGCCCTTGCGGGCAGCCATGAGCTGCGTGACGGCGCCGAGGTACTCCTCCGGTACGTCGATGGTCATGTGCTCCATCGGCTCGTGGACCTTGCCGTCGACGAGCCTGGTGACAACCTGCGGCTTGCCCACGGTCAGCTCGAAGCCTTCGCGGCGCATCTGCTCGACCAGGATGGCCAGCGCGAGCTCGCCACGTCCCTGGACTTCCCAGGCATCCGGGCGCTCGGTCGGGAGCACCTTGATGGAGACGTTACCGATCAGTTCCTTGTCCAGGCGGTCCTTGACCTGGCGGGCCGTGACCTTGGCACCCTTGACCCGGCCGGCCAGCGGCGAGGTGTTGATACCGATGGTCATCGAGATGGCCGGATCGTCAACGGTGATCAGCGGCAGCGGCTGCGGGTTGTCGACATCGGTCAGGGTCTCACCGATGGTGATTTCCTCGATGCCGGCGACGGCGACGATCTCGCCGGGGCCGGCGGACTCGGTCGGGACGCGGTCCAGCGCCTTGGTAGCCAGCAGTTCGGTGATCTTGACGTTCTTCAGTTCACCGTTGGCGCGGGCCCAGGCAACAGTCTGGCCCTTGCGCAGGGTGCCGTTGTAGATACGCAGCAGCGCCAGGCGGCCGAGGAACGGGGAGGCGTCCAGGTTGGTGACGTGCGCCTGCAGGACACCGTTCGGGTTGTAGGTCGGTGCCGGGATGTGCTCGATGATGGCCTGGAACAGCGGCTCGAGGTCCTCGTTCTCCGGGGCGGAGCCGTCGGCGGGCTGCTCGAGGGAGGCGCGGCCGACCTTGGCGGCGGCGTAGACGACGGGGACGTTGAGGATCTTGTCCAGGTCGAGGTCCGGAACTTCGTCGGCGAGGTCGGAGGCCAGGCCCAGGAGCAGGTCCATGGACTCGTGCACAACTTCGTCGATCCGCGCGTCAGGACGGTCGGTCTTGTTGACCAGCAGGATCACCGGCAGGTGCGCGGCGAGGGCCTTGCGGAGGACGAAGCGGGTCTGGGGCAGCGGGCCCTCAGAGGCGTCAACGAGGAGGACAACGCCGTCGACCATGGACAGGCCGCGCTCGACCTCGCCACCGAAGTCGGCGTGGCCGGGGGTGTCGATGACGTTGATGGTGATGGTCTCGCCCTTGGAGGACGGTCCGTTGTAGGCCACCGTGGTGTTCTTGGCCAGGATGGTGATGCCCTTTTCACGCTCGAGGTCACCGGAGTCCATGACCCGATCTTCGAGGTGGTTGTGGGCGGCAAAGGAGTTGGTCTGCTTGAGCATGGCGTCGACCAGGGTGGTCTTGCCGTGGTCAACGTGGGCCACGATCGCGACGTTGCGCAGGTCACTGCGCGATGCAGTGGCTACCGCGGTGTTGGTGGTGGTTTCAGACATGCGTTATTGCTCGATTCAGTGGTGAAGTCAGCTGTTGTATCGCGACATTTCCAACCGGAACGCACGACGGATGCGCCCCTTTGGCACAGGGCACCTTCATCCATTCTAAACGCTAAGGCATTTATTGGCCTAAAAACCTTCATTCCCGGCAGCCCGGCCGGGCAGTCAGGACGGGAAATCGGCGCGGCGGGTGTGAGTAAAGTCACTGGATATTCCGGCCCTCATGCCCCATCATTGCTCTGACAGCAGCGGCCAGCACGGAGACATCAATGCGCAATACCCCGGCCCTGTCCCGCTTGGCCGCACCGTTGATCGCCGCAGGCATCCTGGTTGCCGGCTGCGGACAGACAGCCCCCACCCGCACTTCCGGCGACGGCGCCGCCCCGGCCGGCGGCCTCTTCGGCATGGCCGTTCCCGCGCCCGCCGGGCATCCCGGCGGACCGCGGGCCGCGGGCTTAAACGACAGCGGGAAACTGACGCCGGCGATGCCGGGAAGCATGCCGGCGGGCAGCATTTACCGCAATCCCGCCAACGGCCGCAACGAGGTGGTCGTGGAGGACATCGCCCGGACCGCCGTGCTGATTGGCGATTCCCAGGCGGAACCTACGTCGTCCTGGCCCCGGACGGCTCTGGCCCGCCTGGGTTACAGGGTGCACTTCTGCGGCCGGGGCGGCACGGGATTTGTCACCTCCAACGGCACGACCGGCAACTACATCGACGCCCTGCAGCGCGGCGACTGGCTGCTGCCCTACGGATCGCCGCCCCTTGTTCTCATTGAGGGCGGCGGAAACGACGCCTCCCGCGGGGCCACCGACCAGCAGATCTCAGCCAACGCCGAGCGGCTGATCGCCAGCGTCCGGCAGCGCTACCCCGAGGCCCGGCTGGCCATGGTCGGGACGCTCGCCCGCGGCGCCGCCGACGGCGGCGGGCGCCGCACAGAGGTGGACGCACTGCTGGGCACGGTGGCAGCCAGGCATTCGATTCCCTTTGTCGGTGTCGGGGACTGGCTGACGCGCCACAACCTCACCAAGCTGATGGCCGACGGCGTGCACATGAATCCCGAGGGGCACGCTGCCCTGGCCGTGCTGCTGGCCGGGCGGCTGGGCGATTTCGGCTTCCAGGCCCCGAGCTCCGGGCCGGCGGAGCCTGCCTCGAGCCGCTGAGGGCGGCCGGGCTGCCCCGGCGGCAGGTGCCGGTCTTCAGCCGCCGGCGGCCGTTCCCCGGTCAGCCAGGTGTCACAAACGGCCGGAGCCGGCGTCCACCCGAGGGCGGACGCCGGCTCCGGTGTCATGTCGGCCGGGTCAGTCAGCCAGGTTCACACAGCTCAGGCAACTTCCGGGGGCAGCATCAGGCGGGCACCCGGGATGGCATGGAGCAGCGCCTTGGTGTAGTCCTGCCGCGGCGCGTCGAAGACGTCGTCGGTCGAGCCCGTTTCCACCAGCTTGCCCTTCTCCATGACGCACACGTGGTCCGCGATCTGCCGGACCACCGCGAGGTCGTGGGTGATGAACAGGTAGGTCAGGCCCAGCCGGGACTGCAGTTCCGCGAGCAGGTTCAGCACCTGCGCCTGGACCAGGACGTCCAGGGCGGACACGGCCTCGTCGCAGATGATCACTTCCGGATCCAGCGCCAGGGCGCGGGCGATCGCCACGCGCTGTCGCTGGCCGCCCGAGAGCTCGTTCGGGTACCGCTGCATGGTGGACTGCGGCAGCGACACCTGGTCCAGCAGCTCGCGGACCTTCTTCTCGCGGCTGGCCTTGTCCCCGATCTTGTGGACCCGCAGTGGCTCCTCAATCGTCCGGTAGATGTTGTACATCGGATCGAGGGAACCGTACGGGTCCTGGAAGATCGGCTGCACCCGGCGGCGGAAAGCGAAGATCTCTTTGCTCTTCAGCACGGAGGTGTCAACGCCGTCGAAGATGATCTTCCCGGAGGACGGCTCCAGCAGATTCAGCACCATCTGCGCCACTGTGGACTTGCCGGAACCCGACTCGCCCACGATCGCCGTCGTGGTTCCGCGTTTGACGCTGAAGGAGACGTCGTCGACGGCGGTGAAGTCCGTCGACTTGCCGAACCCGGAGCGCAGCTTGAAGACCTTGCTCAGGTTCTGGATCTGCAGCACGTCTTCCGGCATCGTCGGTTCAACGGCAACGGCCTCGGCGGACGCCAGAACTTCGTCCGTCGAGACGCCGAGCTGCTTGGCGACCTGGATGCGCCGTGAAGCCAGCGACGGCGCCGAGGCGACCAGCCGCTGGGTGTAGGGATGCTGCGGGTTCTGCAGCAGCTCCAGGGACGGACCGGCCTCGACGACGTTGCCGCGGTACATGACCACGACCTTGTCGGCACGCTCGGCGGCCAGGCCCAGGTCGTGGGTGATGAGCAGCACGGAGGTGCCCAGTTCCGAGGTCATCTTTTCCAGGTGGTCCAGGATCTGGCGCTGCACGGTGACGTCCAGGGCCGACGTCGGCTCATCGGCGATGAGCAGGCGCGGCTGGCAGGACAGGCCGATGGCGATCAGCGCGCGCTGGCGCATGCCGCCGGAGAACTCGTGCGGATACTGCTTGGCCCGCCGGGCGGCGTCAGGCAGTCCGGCCTGCGCCAGGACCTTGGCGACGTCGTCCGGGCCGCTGGGGCGGCCGTTGGCCTTCAGCGTCTCCTTGACCTGGTCGCCGATCTTCCAGACCGGGTTCAGGTTGGACATCGGGTCCTGCGGGACCATCCCGATGACGTTCCCTCGCAGTTCGATCATGCGCTTCTCGGAAGCGTTTGAGATGTCCTCGCCGTCGAGCAGGATCTGCCCGCCAGCGACACGGCCGTTGCCGGGCAGGAGGCCGATCGCTGCCAGCGCCGTCGTGGACTTGCCGGATCCGGACTCGCCCACAATGGCGACCGTCTCTCCGGGCATGATGGTCAGGTGGGCGTTGCGCACGGCCTGGACCTCGCCGCTGCCGGTCTTGAAGGAGATCGCGAGGTCGCGGATTTCCAGCAGTGGCCGGTCGGCCGGGGTTCCGGCCTCGTGAATCGTGACGTCGGACGTTGTCATGATTACCTCCTTCATCGCTGACGGCTCTTCGGGTCGAGGGCATCACGCAGGGCATCGCCCAGCATGATGAAGCTCAACACCGTGATGGACAGGGCTGCAGCCGGGTAGAGCAGAACAGCCGGGTTGGTGCGGATGGAGGACTGCGCGGCGGAGATGTCGTTGCCCCAGGACATCACGGAGCCGGGCATGCCGATTCCGAGGAACGAGAGCGTGGCTTCGGCAACGATAAAGACGCCAAGTTCCATGGTGGCGAGCACGATGATCGGTGCCAGCGCATTCGGGAGCACATGGCTGACCAGGGATCCAAGCCGGGAGACACCGAGCGACCGGGCCGCCGTCACGAAGTCGGCGTTGCGGACCTCGATGACGGCGCCGCGGGTGATGCGGGCCATTTGCGGCCAGCCAAGCACCACGAGGACAAGGACCACGGTCCAGACTCCCCGGTTTTCACGCATCAGCGGGAGCTGGGTGAGGACCAGGGCGCCGAGGACGATCGGCAGGGCGAAGAAGATGTCGCCGAGGCGGGCGAAGAATGTATCCACCCAGCCGCCGAAGAAGCCGGCCAGGGCGCCGAAGGTCACGCCGATGATCAGCACGGAAATCACGGAAAACACACCCACCATGAGCGATGCCTGGGTGCCGTGGATGATGCGCGAGTAGATGTCGCAGCCCTGGAAGGTGAAGCCCAGCGGGTGTCCTTCGGTGGGAGCACCGTTGGAGTTCGCCAGCTCGCAGCCGTTGTCCGGGGCAACCTGGGTGAAGAGCCCCGGGAAAACGGCCACCACGATGATCAGCGCGATCATGACCGCGGAAATGATGAAGAGCGGACGACGGCGGAGCTTGCGCCAGGCGTCTGCCCAGAGGCTCAGCGGGGCCTCGTCGACCTTGACGGCATCAGTTGCCAGCAGAGGGGTCTCCTCGACCGGGGCAACAAAGTGCTCGGATGTTCGATTAGTTTTCATAGCGGATCCTCGGGTCAAGCCAGGCGTACAGCAGATCGACCAACAGGTTGGCGAGAACGAAGACCAGCACCAGGACGCTCACAATGGCGACCACGGTGGGGCCTTCACTTCGGAGAATGGCCTGGTACAGCTTCTGGCCAACGCCGGGGACATTGAAGATGGCTTCGGTCACGATCGCGCCGCCCATCAGGCCGCCCAGGCTCGCGCCCAGGTACGTGATCACGGGGATCAGCGAGTTGCGCAGCACGTGGGTGGTCACGACCTGGCGGCGTGACAGGCCCTTGGCGGTGGCCGTGCGGACGTAGTCGGCGTTCATGTTTTCGATCACGGATGCGCGCGTCAGGCGCAGCACGTAGGCGAAGGACACCATGCCAAGCACCACCGCGGGCAGGATCAGGCTTCCCCAGGTGACATTGGAGCCGACCGTGGGTTTGGCCCACCCCAGTTGGACCCCGACCAGCAGCTGCAGCGCGAAGCCGAGCACGAAGGTCGGGATGGCGATCACGACGAGCGACAGCACGAGGACCGAGCTGTCGAAGATGCCGCCCTTGCGCAGTCCGGCGACGAGGCCGAAGGCGATTCCGAACACGCCCTGGATGATGAGGGCCTCGATGGCGAGCATCGCCGTGACGGGGAAGACACGCGCCAGGGTGTCGGCAATCGGCTGGCCGGTAAAGTCGACGCCGAGGTTGAAGGTGAAGAGGTTTTTCAGGAACAGCCCGTACTGGACCCAGAAGGGCTCGTCCAGGTTGTACTGCTGGCGCAGCTGTGCGATGACTGCCTCGCTCGGCGGGCGGTCGCCGAAGAGGGCGCGGATGGGATCGCCCGGAAGGGCGAAGACCATGAAGTAGACGAGCAGGGTGGTTCCGAGGAACACCGGAATGACCTGCAGCAGGCGCCGGAGGATGAACTGGATCACAGCAGCGCCTCCGGTGAGATGGTGGAACGAAGGGGAATCATGGGACAGCTTCCTGCCGGTTTCAAGCATGTGGGGGCCCGGCTAGGCCGGACCCCCAAGCTTTAGTGATGTGGATATGAGTTCCGGGGAACTCAGGAACTACTTGGCCGTGATGGCCCAGTACTGCAGAACGCCGTTCCAGCCGGAGTCAACGTTGCTGACATTCTGGCTCCAGACGGCCTGGCGCGCGGAGTACCACAGCGGCAGGTTGGGGAGGTCCTTGAACAGGATCTCCTGCGCCTGGGTGAACTTCTTGTTGGCGTCGTCCGTGGACTGCGCGCCCAAGCCTTCGTTGAGGAGCCGGTCGAACTCAGGGTTCGAGTAGCCCTCGTAGTTGGCGCTGGAACCGGTCTTCAGGAGCGGGCCCAGGAAGTTGTACAGCGACGGGTAGTCGGCCTGCCAGCCGGCGCGGGTCAGGCCCGGCAGCTCCTTGGCGGTGCGCAGCTTCAGGATTTCGGCGAACTTGGCAAACGGCTGGCCTTCGGCCTTGATTCCCAGGTTGTTCTTGAAGTTGTTGGCAACGGCGTCGATCCATTCCTTGTTGCCGCCGTCGGTGTTGTACGCGAGCTGCAGGGTCTTGTCCGCGGGCCACGGGCTGATGGCGTCAGCCTGGGTCCACAGGTCCTTCGCCTTGGCGGCATCGAACTTCAGGACCTCGGAGCCGGCAACGTTTTCGTTGTAGCCGTCAACAGCCGGGGAGGTGAAGTCCTTGGCCGGGATGCGGGTGCCGGAGAAGATGACCTTGGTGATCTCGTCGCGGTTGATCGCCATGGAGAGAGCCTGGCGGCGCAGCTGGCCCGCTTCGCCCTGGAACTCGGGCAGGTAGCCCGGGATGTTCAGGGTGGAGTTGCCGGCGTACGGCTTGTTCAGGTTGTTCTCCGGGAAGTCCATCGTGTAGGTCTTCAGGGCATTCGTGGGCAGAACGTCCGTGACGTCCAGGTTGTTGGCCTGGATGTCCGTGTAGGCCGGGGCCGGATCGGTGTAGAACTTGAAGGTCACGCCGCCGTTCTTGGCTTCGCGGGCACCCTTGTAGTCCGGGTTCTTGACCAGGGCGATCTGGCTGTCGTGCTGCCAGGCGCCTTCCTTCTCCATCTTGTACGGGCCATTGCCGACCGGGTTCTCGCCGAATGCCTTCGGGTCCTTGATGGCGTCGGCGGGCAGCGGCATGAAGGCCGAGTAACCCAGGCGCAGCGGCCAGTCGGCTTCCGGCTGCGCCAGCTTGACCGTAATGGTGGAATCGTCCTTCAGGACGAGGCCGGAGAGGGTCTGGGCGGTGGGGGCGGGAGCCTCGGTTTCCTTGCCGTCCGCTCCCATCTGCTTCGTCGTGGCGCTGACGGCGTCGTAGCCTTCGATGGATTCAAAGAAGCTGCTGTTGCCCTGCGCGTTGGTGCTCAGCGCGGCAAAGTTCCAGGCATCAACGAAGCTCTTGGCGGTGACTTCCTCGCCGTTGGTGAACTTGGTGCCCTTCTTGACCTTGATCGTGTAGTTCTGGCCGTCCGGGGATTCGATGGACTCGGCCACGGCGTTGACCGACTTGCCACTGGGGTCGTAGCTGGTCAGGCCTTCGAAGAGCAGCTCGACGACGCGTCCGCCATAGACTTCGCCGGTGTTGGCGGGCATCAGGGGGTTCTGCGGTTCGTTGCTGTAAGCGGTGATGACCTTGTTGGGGTCGCCGGCAGCCTGGCTGGCACCGTTTGAGGCGCCGCCTCCGGCGCCGCATCCGGTCAGGGCGAGAGCGGCGATAGCCACCATGCCCAGTGCTTTGGAAGTGCGCGAAAAACGCATTCCGCCTCCTATGAGTTGTGGGAGTTCGTGAGGGAAAAACTTATGCTTCCCCGCAGGCAGGCACAGGGGTATCCCCTGTGACGTGGCCTACATATACGAGTAGCCTAACCCGAGACTGTCCAGATGGTGGAACTCTGTTGCCAAACCGTGACCCGCCAAAAAATGTCAATGAAACGTCAAGCGCGGTGTAATTCAGGTCACACGCTACCGGGTGGTAATATTCGCTGCCGGGCGGTCCCGGTTACGGCGGGTTAACTCGGTCCGGCGGCCAGCAGCTGGGCCCGCAGCTCCCGGCGCTCCCGCTGCTTTTCCGGGTCCGGCAGCGGCACGGCGGCCAGGAGGCGCTGCGTGTAGGGCTCCTGCGGATTGCGCAGGATCTGGTCCCGGGTGCCCTGTTCGACGATGCGGCCGCGCTGCATCACGCAGATCCGGTCCGCCAGCACGTCGACGACGGCGAGGTCGTGGGTGACGAAGAGGCAGGCAAAGCCGAGTTCCTTCTGCAGGTTCTGGAACAGGTCGAGCACCTTGGCCTGCACGGACACGTCCAGCGCCGAGGTGGGCTCATCGGCGACCATCAGCTTCGGCTTGAGCGAGAGCGCCCGGGCGATGCCCACCCGTTGCTTTTGCCCGCCGGAGAGCTCGTGCGGGTACCGGTTGCGGTAGTTCCGCGGGAGCTCCACCTGGTCCAGCAGCGCCTCGATCCGTTGTTGCAGCTCGGTTCCTTTCGCCACCCCGGCCAGGAACATCGGCTCACCGATGCTCTCGCCGATCGGAAGCCGCGGGTTCAGCGACGACGACGGGTCCTGGAACACCATGCCAACGTGGCGGCGCATCTCGTGAAGCTGCCGGCCGTTCCTCTTGGCGGCGGAAATGTCCTGCCCGACGACCTTCATGGTGCCGGCCGCCACCGGCAGCAGCCCGACGGCGGCGCGTCCGATGGTTGTCTTGCCGGACCCGGACTCCCCCACCAGCCCGACAACCTGGCCCGGGTAGATCACCAGGTTGGCGCCCTCCACGGCGCGGAACGCGGGCACCCGGCCCTGCTTGGGGTACTCAATCGCCACGTCCGTGAGCTCCAGCACCGGCTCTCCCTGCGGCGTGGCCGCCGCCGCGGCGGCCAGGGCCGCGGCGTTTTCACGCTCGCGCCGGAGCAGCTGCTCCTCCGGGATGGAGCGCAGTTCGGCGTGGGTGGCGGCGGCGAGGGCTGCGGTGACGTCCACTTCCTCGGCGGGGTCCGAGCCGCCCTGGCCGAGGTGCGGAACGGCGGCCAGCAGCGCTTTGGTGTATTCGTGCTGGGGGTTGTGGAAGATCTCGGCGGCGGTCCCCGTTTCCACGATGACACCGCGGCGCATCACTGCGATCCGGTCCGCCAGGTCGGCAACGACGCCCATGTCGTGGGTGATCAGGACGATCGCGCTGTCCAGCTTGTTCCGCAGGTTGCGCATGAGGTCCAGGATTTCCGCTTGGACGGTCACGTCGAGGGCCGTGGTGGGCTCATCGGCAATCAGGAGCTTGGGATCGCAGGACAGCGACTGTGCGATCATGGCACGCTGCCGCTGGCCGCCGGAGAGCTGGTGGGGGTAGGACCGGAAGGCCTTTTCCGGGTCCGGCAGCTCCACGAGCTCCAGCATGCGCAGCGCGCGCAGCCGGGCCTCGGCGGGGGAAACCTCGCTGTGCAGCCGGACGGTCTCCACGATCTGGGCGCCGACGGTGTACACCGGGTTCAATGCGGTCATCGGCTCCTGGAAGATCACGGCCACTTCCTTGCCGCGGACGGCCCGGATGTTCGCCTCGTCCGTCCCCAGCAGCTCCTTTCCGGCGAGCTTGACACTCCCCGTCACGCGGCTGTTGCTCGGCAGCAGACCCAGCAGGGCCATCGAGCTGGCGCTCTTGCCCGAGCCGGACTCCCCCACGATCGCAAGGACCTCGCCGGCGCGCACCTCATAGTTCAGGCCGATGGCGGCAGGCACCCACTTTTTGTCCACGCCGAAGTCGACGCTGAGGCCGCGGACCTCCAGCACGGGTTCGCTCTTGCCGGGAGCCGGGGTGACGGCCGGATCGAGGGTGATGAAGTCAGTCATGATGGGGCTTTCCTTCCACCCGGGCCGCCGGTCCACCGGGGATTAGTGCTGCGGCTCGGAATACTGAATTATTGGGGGCATGAGCTCTGCGCCGCATGCCGGTACCGTTGAAATCTTCAAGGCCCGAACGAACGCTTGGTTCGCCTGGCTGTGCTGGACGGTCGCCGCTCTCGGCATCGCCGTCACTGCGGTCACCGCTGGCCCGGCGGCGCTGGCCGGCATAGCACCGCTGCTGCTGGTCGCGTTCCTGGGCTGGCAGCTGTTCTGGATGCCCGCCGTTGTGGTGCATGACGGCGGGGTCACCCTGGAGAACCCGTTCCGGTCGATCCTGGTGCCCTGGGAGGCCCTGGTGCATGTCGACACCCGTTTCGCCCTCACCCTGGTCACGACCCGCAAGAGCTACGTGGCCTGGGCCGCACCGGCGCCGGGCATCTGGGGCGGGCGCAATGCCGGCCCGGAGGACCTCCGGGGCCTGCCGGCAACCACCTACGGTCCCGGCCGGTCCGTGCGGCCCGGGGACCTGAAGTCCACGGACTCCGGCCAGGCAGCACGGCTGGTGCGGGAGCGCTGGCATGATCTGGTGGAAAGCGGCGAACTGGCCGCCGGCGCTGCCGCCAGCACACCGGTAAAAGTGACCTACCGCTGGGCGGCGGCCGCCGTCGTCGTGCTGCTGCTCGCGGCCTGCTACTGGACCATCGCCGCCCAGTAGCTCAGCAGTGCGGGCATGGCGGGGGGCAGGCATCTAGCTGCCCTTGGTTCCGTCAAACGCGGTGACGGGTGCCGCACCGAGGGGATGCTTGCCGTCGTCCTTGGCCTTCTTGGCGTTGAACTTCTTCTGGCGCGGATCGAACGCATCCCGCAGGCCGTCGCCGATGAAGTTGATGCTCAGGCAGATCAGGACGATGAACAGGCCGGGGAACCAGAACAGCCACGGCCGGGTGGCAAAAGCCTCCTGGTTCTGCGAAATGAGGAGCCCGAGCGACGTGTCCGGAGCCTTGACGCCGACCCCGAGGTAGCTCAGGGCGGTCTCGGTGAGGATCGCGGCGGACATGGTCAGCGTGACGTTGACGATCAGCACACCGACGGCGTTCGGCAGGATGTGCTTGAAGATGATCCGGGCGTTGCTGGCTCCGGAAATCCGGGCCGCGTCGACGAATTCACGTTCGCGCAGTGAAAGGAATTCCCCACGCATCAGCCGGGCAAGCCCCACCCAGGTGATCAGGCCGAGGAAGATACCCAGCGCCAGGATGCCGTTGCTGCTGGCGAAGGAGGCAAACCAGCTGCCGGAATCCCGCCTGCCGGCCATCTGTGCCATCACGGCGGCGAGCAGCAGCGCCGGAATGATGATGATGACGTCGGTGAGGCGCATCAGAATCGCTTCCGTCCAGCCACGGAAGTAGCCGGACAGGGCCCCGACCACGACGCCGACCAGGCCGGCGATCAGCCCGATCACCAACATAACGGTGATGGACTGCTGGGCGCCGCGCATCGTCATGGCGAAGAGGTCGCGGCCGATCCGGTCCTGGCCGAAGGGGTGTTCGCCCCAGGCCAGCGGCCACAGCGAGGCTGTGGGCACCCCGTCGTTGACCAGGGGGGTGACCTGGTCGTGGGTGTACTTCCACCAGCCGGGGATTCCCCAGTAGCCGACAGAGGTGAAGGCCGTGACAAAAATGATGGCGAACACGACGAGCCCGATGATGGCTCCGGAGTGGCCCAGGAACCGCTTCCGGACGATCTGGCCCTGGCTCAGGCCCTTGGCTTCAAGGATGGGCTCAACGCCGACCGGCGGCAGCCCGGCTTCTTCGGCCATGATTTCGTCCTGCTGACTTGGCTGGCTCATGCTTTTACCCTTACGCGCGGATCAAGTGCGGAGTACGCGAGGTCCGCAATGAGGTTGAAGCCCATGGCTGTGATGGCGACACAGATGAAGACGCCCATCACGGGGTTGGGGTCAGTGTGCGAGATGCCGTCCAGGAACAGGAAGCCCATCCCGCGGACGGAGAAGACCGTTTCGGTGATGACGGCGCCGCCGATCAGCCCGCCGATGTCGAAGGCCACGATGGTGGCAATCGGGATCAGCGCGTTGCGGAAGGCGTGGCGCATGACGACGGTCCGTTCGGACAGGCCCTTGGCGCGGGCGGTCCGGATGTAGTCCATGTTCATGATTTCCAGCATCGAGGCCCGGGTGAAGCGGGTGTAACCGGCCAGCGAAATCAGGATCAGCGCCATGGTCGGCAGGATCAGGTGCGTGAAGGAGTCCAGGCTCAGGATCCAGAAATCGCCCTCAATGTTCGGGGTGCTGGCGCCGATCGTGGCGATGGGGCGGCCCCGGACGCGGCTGTTGTTGAAGTACGTGGGCCACGCCTGCATGTAGCGGTCCAGCAGGATGAGGAATCCGACCAGGAAGGAGGTGAGCGCGGCGGCCCGCATGGACTGTCCGCGGTCGTAGCCGCCCATCAGGAAGCCGATGCCCAGCCCGACGAGGACCGCGGCGACCGCGAGGAGCACGATCATCACAACGGTCGCTTCATTGAGCAGCGGCTGGATGACAAAGTAGACCACCAGCCCGACCCCGACTGCGATCAGCGCCGACTGCAGCGCCTTGCGGTTCTTAAGTCCCGCCGACAGCAGGGTCACGGCGAACGCAATGCCGACGCCGGCGATAGCGATGACCACCGGACCCAGTCCCGGGGTCTTGAACCACTCGGTGGCGGAGAAGTACATCAGCACGCCGGCCGCGAACAGAAAGGCGACGCCGCCGATGAGCAGCCGGCGTTTCATCTCGCCGCCGACGGTCACGGCCGTCAGGACACCGATGACAACGCCGATGGCGAGGGCTGCCGGGATGGGAATCTCGGGATTCCGGAGGAAGTTGTTGAACCCGATGGCGCCGTACTCCTTCAGGAGTACCGCGACCCAGAAGATCGGGAGGGAAAAGAAGAGGAAGGCCATGAAGGTCACGCCGTAGTCCAGCGTGCTGTACTGGCGCAGGGCGGTGATGATGCCCAGCGTGATGCCGATCAGAATCGCCAGCACGGTGGCCCCGGTGACCAGGGTCAGGGTCTGCACCAGTGCGTGTCCCAGCGCATCGGTGATGGGCTGGCCCGCGATGTTCTTGCCCAGGTCGCAGGAGTTGGCGAACGGGATGAGGCACTGTGCCGCACCGCCGAGCCAGTGGAAATACCGGATGGGTGCGGGTGTGTCCAGCTGCAGCAGCTCGATGCGTGCGTCCATGAGCTGCTGTTTATTGGGGGCGCTGATGGCGCGGAATTCTTCCAGGGGATCGCCTGACGCCGCTGTCAGGAGATACACCAGGAAGGATGCGCCGAGAAGTATGAGGGCGGCAGTGATGAGCCGCCGGACTATGTAGGTCACCATGGGAAAGAACCTCGGTATTCGGGGCCAGGGGTTGCCCGGACCGGTCGCAGAGTTTGGCCTTTTCCCCGCGGATGACGGGCGAGGGCCCGCCATCGTTAGGGGGTGTCGCTAGAAAGGCGCCGGGACCATATTGCCCGGTCCCGACGCCTTTAGCTAGCAAATGTCACTTGCGGTCGTCGGCTACTTCTGTGCCCACTCCCAGAAGTTCCACCAGACACCGGTCTGGTTCGGCATGTACTTCACGCCGGTGATGCGGTCGCTGTACGCGTCCACGCCTACGGACTGGAACAGGGGCAGGCCGTAGGAAGAAGCCCAGATCTTCTGGTCGATCTGCTTGATCAGCTCATCCTGCTTGCCCTTGTCGGTGGTGACAATCAGTTCGTTCATCAGCTTGTCGGCTTCCGGATCGCTGAACAGGTTGAAGTTGGAGTCGTTACCGGTCTTGAAGATCTGCGGAACGCCGGAGACGCCGACACCCGAGTTGATCCAGCCGAAGATGGTGGCATCGTAGCTGCCGTCGCCGAGGGCCTTGCCCCAGTCCGACTTGCCGAGGCCGCCGTCGACGATCTTGAAGCCTGCCTTGGTGGCGGACTCGCTGATCAGGGCGAACATGTCCGCACGGTTGGGGTTGTCCTTGTTGTACATGATGCGGACTTCCGGCGTGGCATCGGCGAGGAGCTTCTTAGCCCCTTCGATGTCAACATCCTGGTAGGCGGACGAGCCGTTGGCCTTGACGGAGTCGGCGTAGAGGGCCTGGTCCGGCACGAACAGCTGCGAGTCAAGCGGCTTGGCCTCCGGGTCCAGCTTCTTGACGATCTTGTCGACGATGTCCTTGCGCGGGACGCTCTTCATGAACGCTTCGCGGACATTCTTCTCGGCAAAGACGCCGCTGAAGTTGAGGTCGATGTGGTCGTAGGAAAGCTGGTTTCCGACCTCGACCGTGACGCCCTGGCTTTCGAGGGCCTTGAGCTGCTCCACCGTGTCAGCCGAAGCCTGCGGTGCAATGATGTCGGCTTCGCCGTTCTTGAGCGCCTGCACCTGGGCGGGTGCGGAGCCGATGTAGCGGACGGTGATTTCGTCCAGCTTGGCTTCCGGACCCCAGTTGTAGTCCTTGTTCTTGACCATGGTCAGGGACTGGTCCTGGTTGACACCCTTGACGATGTAGGGGCCATTGGAGAGGTAGAGGCTCGGGTCCGCCGGCAGGGTCTTGGAGTCGAAGCCGGTGTTCCACATCTCCGCCATGGCCTGGAGCTGCGCGTTGGCCGGCTGGGGAGCCTTCGCGTCGCCGCGGGGCATGCCCTTGACGAGGTCAACGAAGGCCTTGGCGTCCGCGAGTCCGGCCTTTTTGGCGAGAACGTGGGCCGGGATGTCGATGCCGGGGCCGCCGAGCGCGATTTCCCAGTCGGAGAACGGCTTGGAGTACTTGACCGTCATGGACTTTCCGTCGTCACTGAGCTCCGGGAAGTCCGACAGGGCGATGCCGGTGGGGTCGCCGGCGTAGGAGAAGTAGGACGTTCCGGTCTTCGCCTCTGCGTCGGCATCGTTGTAGTACCCGGAGAACGCGGCCCACTGCAGCAGGAGATCGGCCGTGGTAACGGGCGTGCCGTCCGACCACTTCACGCCGTCGTTGATCGTGTATTTTACCGTCAGCGGATCGTCTGAGGTCTTCTCCATCTTGCCGAACTTCTCGTTCCGCACGACATTCAGCTTGTTGTCGATGTAGAAGAAGCCCGAGTGGGTGGCGTAGCTGATCTTCGAGTTAATGTCTACGTTGCCGTCAGCCGTGTTGGGGTTGAACGTGTTGAACGCGTTCACCTCGACGACTGTTGCAGATCCGCCTGATTTGCTTGCTGCCGCAGCAGTGGTCGGGGTTGTCCCGCCGCTGTTGCCTGCGCAGGCGCTGAGGGCGAGGGCAGCTGCTGCTGCCACGCCCACTGCTTTGGAAATACGACCGAAGCGCATTCCGCCTCCTTGTTTCTGTGGTGTGGATGAGACCGAGGCCGTGGGCGCCGGGCAGACGTCCACACTCCCAGCGGCAGTGTGGTCCGTCTCACATGGGATGTAGCGTAAACCCGAAATTCAGCGCCGGGCGAAGAAAGTTGACCGACTGTAAAGTTCGTTACAGAGCTGCAACATTGGCCGGCCTTTCACGGGTCGAATTCTTCATGATCCATTGACGTCCCGCACCCCCGGCGCTAATGTTTCCGGGCACAGGAAAAGCCCCGATTCTCACATCGGGGCTTTTCGAGTTAATCCTTAATTACTTGATGAGTTCATCAACCGTCACACGTTGAGGCGGAACCCCACGGCGTCGCCGTCCTGGACACTTTCACGATTCACGCGTCTTTCCGCCCGTCGGCGTCGTTCTCAGCAGTGTCGTTTCGTGCCCGGCGTCGAGAAGCGCCGCAGCGCGGCGTCGATGGTCGTCCCTCGTGTTCGGGTCCATGTTTTCAAGCTGGGCGACGACCATACGCATGCGCGGGTTTACTCCCAGGACCGCACGGTGATCCGAGATGAACGTCCAGTACAGACCATCCCAATCCGGCATCCATTGTCCAGCAGGCAGGTCTGACATCTTGCGCAGGTAGTTGCTGCCGGATACATAGGGCTTTGTGGTGATCTCCTCCCCCGCAGCGAACTGGCTCATCGCATAGACATTGGGGACCATCACCCAGTCGTACGCGTCGATGAACAGCTCCATAAACCATTCGTAGACCCGATCGGGATGGATTCGCAGCAGGGACATTGCGTTGCCGAGCACCATGAGCCGCTCGATGTGGTGGGCATACCCGGTGGCGAGCACGCGCGAGATGACCATGTCCACGGGCGCCAATCCGGTGGTCGCGTCCCACCATCCGTCCCCGAGTGCGTTCTGGTGGTCGAGCCGGTTCGAGGTGCGCATTTGGCGGCCGCTTGTCCGGTAGGTGGCGCGCATGTATTCCCGCCAGCCGATCACCTGCCGCACAAACCCCTCTACGGAGGCGAGCGGGGTGTTGTGTCCGGCACCGTCGAGTACCGTCCGAACGACCTCCCGCGGATCTAGGAGTCCGATGTTTAGCGCGGCGGCCAGCAGGCCGTGAGCGATGAACGGATGCGCCGTGGAAATCGCGTCCTCGTAGGGTCCGAACTCGTCCAGGCGTTCGCGTACGAATTCCTGCAGATGCTTACGGGCCTCGTCGCCGCTCGTAGGCCAGGCGAACAGGTGTGGGTCCCCCGGAGCGTCCGGGAACTCCGCACTGACCCATGCGATCGCGAGGTCGACCTCGTGAGGCACTTCGTCACCAACCCCTGCGGGGTCCCCCATCAGCGCTTCGATATCGAAGGTCCCCTCGCGCTGGAGGACGGGATGGCGCGCGAATCGGCCTACGACGTGGGGAGTGTACCCGCGGGGAAGCTTCTTGCGGTTTTCGGCATCGAAGGACCACCTCCCGCCGAGGGGTTCCCCCTTGTCGAGAAGGATGTTGAGTCGGCGGCGTTGCCACACATAGAAGTCCTGCATGCGGGAACCATTGTGTGAAAACCAGTCATCGATCTGCTCACGGTCAGTGAGGAAGTTCGGTGTCTCCAGCACGTCTTCCTGGCGCATCAGATAGCCGCCGTCGGCGAGCCCCGCGAACAGATCCTGCTCGAGCCAGTCATCGACGACGTCGAACCAGGTCACCTGCACCGGGTCGCGGTTCCGGACGAATTCGGCGAGTTGATCATGGGAGCTATGCTCGGCGTCGCTTCTGAGGACTGCAACCTCGTAGCCGTGCTCGCCCAGGCGACGGGCGAAGCGGGTCAACGAAGCGCGATGCAGGACCAGCTTGTGGGAATGGAACGCGTACTGGCGAAAAAGAAGATCATGCTCGATGAGCACGAACACGGTGTCGCTGGCCACTTCAAGATGCTGATCGAAGAGCTGATGCGGCAAAACGAGGCGGACACGCGGGCCGGACTTCATACCCTAACGATAGAGGGGCCGCCCCGGGTCGGGAGTATCACGCTCATCGGCGCGGGCGCCGGGCGGCGCCCGCAAACCTCACACACTAGATGTTGAAGCTGAACTTCACAGCCGTCACTTCCAGGCACTAGACGTTGAGGCGGAACTCCACTACGTTACGCAGCTGAATAACCTCTGCGGTTGCTTCGCGACCAGTTCCTCGCTGCCGCTCTCAGATCCGTCGGCAGTCTATTCGCCGCGCTGCTCCGATTGAACGGCCCTGCGAGGCTCCCCCCGACCGAGTACGCGTTCATCAGCCACAGCCAGATTAGTGACGGTGTGATGCGACTCGGCGGTCCCGACGCCGGAGAAGGACCCTGCCCCGCCATATACAGTGAGGGCACTTGCCGCGGCTTCACGGAGAGCGCTCCTATCTGTGACCTCCAGCCGGTCGGCAGCCATTATCCGCGATGCGTCGTCTTCGGCCCGGGCCACGGTGCCGACCTCTGCAATCGCGGAGAAGACTTGCCCCCGACAGATTCAACGCTCCTTGGCTTGCTTCTCACGGGCGGTGGCTGCAGCTGGTTTTTCGCGCTTCGGTGTTTGCTTCTGCTGCTTCGGCCGACGTTTCCGTCGCCGGCGCCGCCGTCCCGGGCCATTGAAGGGCGGCCGGGGCTCGCCCAACCGGGGGCCGCTCCAGTACCGTCCGCCTATCAAAATGCCGGCGAGGGCGCCATAAGCCGACGCATGCGGAAGGGCCATCTGGTCGGTGGCGCCACCCACGAACGCCAAGGCAAACCACACAACGGGTAGGCCAGGGATAAGGAGGCCGTTTCTAATTTGCAGCGGCAGCGGGAAGCGGAACAACGCCCAGCCTGCGATGACAGCGACAACAAGCACTGCAGCAGCAGGCGCCGTCGGTGACAGGAGGACCAATTGGGCTGTCCCGATGCCGAACAGCACCAGCGCGCACACTCCATTGATCAGTGCCAGGCGCCACCCGCCGGAGAACTTGCCGTCGGCGTCGGGCCGGCGCGGGCGGGTTTGCGTCCGCTCTGACGCGGCACCCGGTCCCGACCAGACGTATCCGCCGGCGATTCCGCCGACGATGAACCCTATGAACCACGGCCCCGCCGCGGGGATGTCCAGGGCACCATCGACGTCGAGCGAGATCAACGTCCAGTAGTTCAGGAGGAACGTCCAGAGCATCACCGTGAACGCCCGGAATGATCGTGAGACGACGCGAACCACGAGAAATGCGTAGACCGCCCCTACCGAAAGGAACACTGATGCCTCAAGGAGACGGTCACCGGCGAACCACACGAACACCGCCAGCATCAGGGCAATCATCCCGGCGTAAAAGACCCGCACGTCCCACTGGTCAATTTTCTTCAGCACAGCAATACCCCCCATGGATACAAGGGTAGGGCAGGGCAAACCGCATCCACGGCAGCCAAGATCGCCTCTGCGCGGTCGCGGTTTGCGCTGGCGTGGGCGAAAGGCGAGCTCAGCACCGCTGCTCCTGTCCTGGAGGTATAGCAAAGCCCCGCCGCGGAAGAACCGGGGCGGGGCCGAAATGCTGCAGGGGCTGGAACTAGACGTTAAACCTAGACTCCACCGTAACCGAATATCTTTTGCTCGGAGCCCGAGCCTGTTGGCCTCGGCCAATCGCTCAAGCGATGTCCTCTCAACTAACAAACGTGGCGCCAGCGGGCTCTATTTAGCGTCGTTGTTTCGACCATGCAGGCATACAGGCATACAGCGCTCAGTTTCATCATCTCGGCCGCGCCTAGAAGGCGGTGCTGGGCAGATCCTTCTCGCCATCGACGATCGCGGTGATGATCCGCGCTGCAACGAGGTCTGGATCCAGCGTCGCCCCGAATCGCGGCGCTGACCCGGCGATCGGGTGCTCGGACAGCGCGGTGCCAGTGTGGCCTGGGCGGGCATCCACGAGTCGGATGCCTGCGCGACGATACTCGCGCGCCGCTGCGACAACGAAGGCCGCGAGCCCAGCTTTCGACGCCGAGTATGCTGCCAGACCGGCGACGGGTGTCTCCGCGACAACGCCGCTCAGTGTTACCACGAAGGGCTCCCGGCCGTCATGTGCCGAGGCCGCGAGGTAGGGCTGGCTCTGGGTAATGAGCTGGATCGCACTGGTCGTGTTCACAGCGAACAGTTCGTCCACCGTGGCGGGTTCAAGGTCTGAAGCGGCGCCGAAGGCGACGACCCCGGACGCAACCACAAGCCCGTCGAGACGTCCGTGCTGCGCAGTCGTGGCATCCAGCACCTCCCGAATCACAGAGGGTGCGCGTAGATCGTGCCCAGCAGACTTTGACGACCGGGCAACAATGGCGCCGTTACTCTCCAGTTGATCGGCGATCCGCGAGCCTAGCCCGCCGGTGGCGCCGACTACCAGAACAACCGCACCCTGAAGATTCGTCATGGGTAGATCTTAAATCACGTGCGGCAGGTAGCCCAGCCCGAGTCGGTTCGCTGGGGTTGGACGGCTGCGGTATTCCCCAGGCAGTGAAGCAAGCTTCACGCGCACCCCCGGGGTGAAGCGCCCCAGGTTTCGTGCCGCAGCCTCGTGAGTTGGAAGAATGTATGTCATGCCACGCGTCCGCGCACCCTTTGGTACTGCAATTTGCGGGCATCCGCGGCACCGACGCACACCCGCAATAAGCACACAGAACCCACGGATGCTTAAACCGCACAAACAGAAACGGCCCCATGTGCCGACGCAGATGGGGCCGTCGCAGAAATTCTTTGAGCTATACGTTAAACCTAAACTCCACCACGTCGCCGTCGGCCATGACGTATTCCTTGCCTTCGATCCGCACCTTGCCGCGGGACTTCGCCTCCGCCATGGACCCGGCTTCGATGAGATCGTCAAACGAAACCACCTCGGCCTTGATGAAACCGCGCTGGAAATCGGAGTGGATGACGCCGGCCGCCTGCGGGGCCGTATCGCCCTGGTGGATGGTCCAGGCGCGGGTTTCCTTGGGTCCTGCGGTCAGGTAGGTCTGCAGGCCGAGGGTGTGGAAGCCGACGCGGGCCAGCTGGTCCAGGCCGGATTCGTCCTGGCCGTTCATCTCCAGCATTTCGCGGGCCTCTTCCTCGTCCAGTTCGACGAGGTCCGATTCGAGCTTGGCATCAAGGAAAATGGCGTCCGCCGGGGCCACCATGGCGCGCAGTTCCGCCTGCTTCTCCGCACTGCCCAGGATGCCCTCGTCCGCGTTGAAGACGTAGATGATGGGCTTGGCCGTCAGGAGGCTGAGCTCCCTGAGGTGCTCCATCTCCAGCTTGTCGCGCTTGACCGAGGCGAAGATGGTGTCGCCGCGTTCGAGCACAGCCTGGGCGGACTTGATGGCAGCAAGCTCGGCGGCGTCCCGCTTCTTGATCTTGACTTCTTTTTCGATCCGGGGAACGGCGTTTTCGATGGTCTGCAGGTCGGCCAGGATCAGTTCGGTGTTGATGATCTCCATGTCCGAGCGGGGATCCACCTTGCCGTCGACGTGGATCACGTCGGGGTCATCGAAGACGCGGACAACCTGGGCGATGGCCTCGGCTTCGCGGATGTTGGCGAGGAACTTATTGCCCAGGCCTTCGCCCTCGGACGCGCCCTTGACGATCCCGGCGATGTCGACGAAGGACACCGGGGCGGGCATCAGGCGCTGCGATCCGAAGACGGCGGCCAGCTTGGCAAGCCGCGGGTCCGGCAGGCTGACCACACCGACGTTCGGCTCGATCGTGGCGAACGGATAGTTCGCTGCGAGCACCTGGTTACGGGTCAGTGCGTTGAAAAGAGTTGATTTGCCGACGTTGGGCAGTCCGACGATGCCGATAGTAAGAGCCACGAGGACTAATTCTACCTGCTGCGGCCGGGCTCCCCTGCGACAACTGGTTTGGCGGCTGGTTCGCCGACGGGTTCGCCGCCGGCAGTGCGGCTTGCTCCCGCCGGCCGGGCCGTCGGCGGGAAACTGTCGGAGGGGCATGCCACAGTGAAGACATGGACGCTTTTGCACTGATTCTTGCCCTGCTCATGCTGCTCGTCGGCGCGGTCGCCGGCGCCGCCGTGGTCTTTCTGCTGATCCGGCGCCGCACCCTCGCGGTGGAACAGGATTTCGACGCCGTGTCGGCCAGGCTCTCCGAGGTCAGCGCGCAGTTCGCCGCGGCCGACGCCGAGAGGCGCCTGCTGGCGGCCCAGAACCGGGACCTTGGCGAGTCCCGCAACCAGGACGGCAGCGTGCTGCGGGCCCTGGCGCCGGTGGCGGAGAAGCTCACCGCGGTACAGCATCAGGTGTCGCTGCTGGAGCGCGACCGCCTTGAGCAGTACGGACAGCTGGCCCAACAGCTGCAGGAAGCCCGGTTGTCCGACGAACAGCTGCTGCGCTCAACCCATGCGCTGGAGTCCGCGCTGCGCTCCAACAGCGCCCGCGGCCAGTGGGGGGAAGTCCAGTTGCGCCGGGTGGTCGAGGCCGCGGGGATGCTGCGCCACGTCGATTTCCACGAACAGGTTCACAGCGGTCAGCAGCACGGCGCCGGGACGGAGAGCGGCATCCGGCCTGATCTTGTCGTGCAGCTTCCCGGCCAAAAACAGCTCGTGGTCGACGCCAAGGTGCCGCTCGCGGCCTATCTTGCGGCGCAGGAACTCGGAGCGTCCGCCCCGGGGCTGCAGCACGCGCAGTCGCTGAGCGGAGCGCAGGCCCATCTGCTGGCCCATGCCAAGGCCCTGAAGGCCCATGTGGATGCCCTGAGCAACAAGAAATACTGGGACATCCCGGGCAACTCCCCGGAGCTGGTGGTTTGCTTCCTGCCGGCCGAATCGATTCTGGCGGCCGCGCTCTCGGCGGACCCGGCACTGCTGGACTACGCCCTGTCCAGGAACGTGGTGCTGGCCTCGCCCTCCACCCTGCTGGCGGTCCTGAAGTCCGTCGCGTTCACCTGGCGCCAGGACGTCCTCACGGACAGCGCGCGCGAGCTCTTCGAACTGGCCCACCAGCTGTATGAGCGGATGGGGACGCTCGGCGAGAACGTCACGAAGCTCGGCGCCTCACTCAAGACGTCGGTGGACCGCTACAACTCGATGGTGGGCACGCTGGAGGCCCGGGTGCTGCCGACGGCGCGGAAGCTCAATGCGCTGGATGCGACCGGGCTGGCCACCCCCGCGGCCGTCGAGGTGACGCCGCGATCCGTGGCTGCCCCGGAACTCCAGCCCGGGAGCGGGTCGGAACTTGGGTCCGGGCGGGCAGCCGATGCAGCCCCGAGCGAATCACACGAAGAGGACCAGGAGTCCGCCGCCTAGGGCTGACGTTGCGCGTGGGACGGACGTTCTGCGCCCCCGCCTAGGAGGTCTGGGCAGGCCGTGTCCCGCGGCCCCCGAGGGCGCGGGTGACATCGCCGGCCTGCTTCAGGGTGGCCCGGAGCTCCTTCGGCAGCGAGAAGAGCAGGTCCTCTTCGGCCGTGACGACTTCCTCGACCGCGCCGTAGCCGTAGTCGGCCAGCAGGCGCAGGACGTCCTTGACCAGGACCTCCGGGACCGAGGCGCCCGAGGTCACACCGACGGTCGCCACGCCCTCGAACCAGGACTCGTCCACCTCATTGGCGAAGTCCACGCGGTACGAGGCCTTCGCGCCGTACTCCAGCGCCACTTCCACGAGCCGGACGGAGTTCGAGGAGTTGGCCGATCCGACCACAATCACGAGCTCGGCCTGGGGTGAGATCTTCTTGATGGCCACCTGGCGGTTGGTGGTCGCGTAGCAGATGTCGTCGCTGGGCGGGTCCTGCAGGGTGGGAAACCGCTCCTTGAGCAGGCGGACCGTCTCCATGGTTTCGTCCACGCTAAGGGTGGTCTGGGAGAGCCAGATAACCTTCTCCGGGTCCCGGACCGTGACCTTGTCGACCTCGTGCGGGCCGTTAATGATCTGGATGTGCTCAGGGGCCTCGCCCGCGGTCCCTTCGACTTCCTCATGGCCGTCATGGCCGATCAGCAGGATGTCGAAGTCGTCCTTCGCGAAGCGCACCGCCTCTTTATGCACCTTCGTCACGAGGGGGCAGGTGGCGTCGATGGTCCGCAGTCCACGGTCCTCGGCGGACTGGACTACGGCGGGTGAGACGCCGTGGGCGGAGAAGATCACCAGGGCGCCCTGGGGGACCTCGTCGGTCTCGTCAACGAAAATGGCGCCTTTTTCCTCCAGGGAGCTGACGACATGCACGTTGTGGACGATCTGTTTGCGCACGTAGACCGGCGGGCCGTAATGCTCCAACGCTTTTTCCACCGCAATGACCGCACGGTCGACGCCGGCGCAGTAGCCGCGCGGGGCCGCGAGCAGGACCTTTTTCGCGCCGGCCACGGGGGCTGCGGCCAGGACTTCTTCCGGCGTACGCCGCCGGCGCGGAACGGTTGGCATCGGAATGGAAACAGCAGTGGAGGTCATGCCCCAATGCTACCGGTGTTGGACGGGCTGCCGATCTGGCAGGTCCCAGCCAGTCGGCGCCGGGCGCTCGGCGCCAGCCAGTCGGCGCCGGACGCTCAGGCGCGGCGGCGCCCGCCGAGGACGCGCGCCACGAGTCCAGCTGCCAGCAGGACGCCGCCGGCCACGGCGGCCATCAGGGTCCACTGTCCGAAGCTCGAGCTGGCGGCCGCAACGAATTCGCTCTTGAAGATCTCCGCGACCGCGTTGCCGCTGCTTGTTGCTGTCACGGCATCCCCGACGGCGTCGGCGGCCAGTTTCCAGGCGCCGGCCAGCGCCAGGGCTCCGAGCCCGATGCCGGCCAGGACGGTCCAGCGCCGCCGGGCGGCCACAAAGGCGAGCGCGAAGGCGAGGAGGGCGCCGACGGCCAGGGCGTAGCCCATCGGCGCGAAAGCGGATACGCGGTCGAGGAGCTGCCGGTGCTCGGGCTGCCCGATCGTGATCAGCAGCTGCTCCGGCGCCTCCAGCGGTAGGGTCGTTGCTTCCGCCAGCTGCTTCGCCAGCAAACCGACCAGGGGCGCGAGGTCCAGGGTCAGCGACGTGGCCGTGCCGGCCTCGGCGGGCGGTGCGCTGGGGTCGGTGACGTTCAGCTGGTGGCTTTTGCGCAGTGTTTCGGTCCAGGCCTCGGGGTAGCCGGGCATGCCTGTCAGCGACCGGGCCGCGCTTTCCAGGATCGGAGTGACCAGTCCGCTGAGCGCTGCCGGTATCCGTTCCGCGCCCAGGCTGCCGACGGCGGCCGCGGCCAGCCGCTCCTGGAACACAGGGTCCCTGCCGAGCGGCGCGGTGAACGCCACGAAGCCGTCCTGCTGGACGATATTCCGGTCCACCCACATGGCCGGAACGGCGGCCGCCGCCAGGACAAGGCCGATGAGTACCGCTACGGCCGAGACAAAAGTGCGCACGAGAATTCCTAGTCGGTTGGTGGGTAGTGCCCATCCTACGGGGGCGGCCTGCGGAACGATAAAGTCGGCCCCCGATGCTAGAGCTATGGATAGAGTTGAAACCGACAAGTTCGAGTTGTCGGCCGGTGGCCTTTCCTGACGCGCAGTCGCCGGGGTCGCACCTGCTGGCAGCCCCGCCCCGGCAAAGGACACCGACGCATATGCACCAGGCCATTCCCGCCCCGGGACACGGGCATGTCTGAGGAGGCCGCAGCCGCCACAACGGTTCCTGCCACGGCGGCGGAAACCAGCCCGGACAACCCCTGGCCGCTGCAGCTGCTGTCCCAGAAACTCAAGATGCACATTGACCGCGCCCCCTCCGCCTGGGTCGAAGGCCAGGTCATCGAACTGAACCGGCGGGGCACGAATGCCTACCTAACGCTGCGGGACATCGATGCAGAGATCTCCCTCCCTGCCTCCGTCTGGACCAAGGTGCTGGACCGCCAGGACATCCCGCTGGAGCGCGGCTCCCGGGTGGTGGCCCTGATTAAGGCCGAATTCTGGCTCAAGACGGGCAGGCTGAACATGTCCGTGAAGGACATCCGGCCGGTGGGCCTCGGGGACCTCCTCGCCAGGATCGAGCGCCTGCGCCATGCCCTCGCCGCGGAAGGGTTGTTCTCCGACGCCCGCAAGAAGCGCCTCCCCCTGCTCCCCCACCGGGTCGGCCTGATTACCGGCCGTGACTCGGACGCCAAGAAGGACGTGCTGCGCAACGCGGCGCTGCGCTGGCCCGCCGTCGAATTCGAAATCCGCGAAGTGGCCGTCCAGGGCAACACCGCCGTCGCGCAGGTCATCGCCGCGCTGAGCGAGCTGGATGCGCATCCCGAGGTGGATGTGATAGTCATCGCCCGCGGCGGCGGCGCACTGGAGGATCTGCTGCCTTTCAGCAACGAGGAACTCATCCGGGCCGTGTCGGACGCGTCCACCCCGGTCGTCAGTGCGATCGGCCACGAGGCGGACCGGCCGATCCTTGACGATGTCGCGGATCTGCGCGCCTCCACACCGACGGACGCCGCCAAGCGGATCGTCCCGGACGTTGTCGAAGAGCTCGCCCGCGTCCGCCAGGCCCGCGACCAGCTCCGGCGTGGTGTTACCCGGTTGGTGGAACGTGAGACGGACCGTCTGGCTTCGCTGCGCTCCCGGCCGGTGCTGGCATCCCCCGAGGTCATGGTCAGCCTCCGCCACGACGACGTCGAACGGCTTAAGGGCCGCTCCCAGGCGGCGGTCACGACCGCCGTCGTCCGGTCCGCCGACCAGCTGGTCCACCTCAAGGCCCAGGTCCGGGCACTCTCGCCGCAGAAGACCCTGGACCGGGGATACGCCGTCGTGCAGCTCGCCGGCGGGGGCACAACTCCCGGCACCCGCCGGGACGTTGTGCGGCACCCTGACCAGACGCCGTCGGGGACCCCGCTGACCGTCCGGGTGGCCGGAGGCCGGTTCACCGCGGAATCGACCGGTGGCCAGGAACCCGCCGACAACTGATAGACCACCCATCCGAACGACCCGTCCTGCGGGACACAGCAAGGAGCAGCACGCCATGACAGCAGAAACTAAGCCCAACGCCGACATCGAGGGCCTCAGCTACGAGGAGGCCCGCGAGCAGCTCGTCGGCATCGTCACCAGGCTCGAAACCGGCGGTGCGAGTCTTGAGGAGTCGCTGGCGCTGTGGGAACGCGGCGAGGCGCTCGCCAAGCGCTGCGAACAGTGGCTTGAAGGTGCCCGCAAGCGCCTGGCCGCGGCCCGCGACCAGCCGGCCCAGGCCGGCTAGCCCGCGCCCGCCGGGTTAGGAACGCTCGACCAGTTCCCGTTCCAACGCGACGTCAAGGTCCGGCACCGGCCACCGCAGCTTGAGACCGTCCAGCGCGTCAAGCAGCAGCTGCTGGACGGCGATCCGGGCGTACCACTTTTTGTTGGCCGGGACCACGTGCCATGGGGCATGCTCGGTGCCCGTCTTCTCGAATGCCCTCTGGTAGGCGTCCATGTAGTCGCTCCAGAACGCTCGCTCCTTCAGGTCATTGCTGCTGTATTTCCAGAGCTTCGCAGGCTCATCCAGACGCGCGAGCAGCCGTTCCTTCTGCTCATCCCGGCTGATGTGGAGCATAACCTTGACGATTTTGGTGCCGGCGGAAGTCTGCCTGGCCTCGAATTCGTTGATCGCGTTGTACCGGCGTTCGAGTTCCTTCGGATCTGCCCAGCGGTGGACGCGGTGGATCAGGACATCCTCGTAATGGGACCGGTCAAAGACGCTCACCATCCCGGCAGCCGGCACTTCCTTCTCGATCCGCCACAGGAAGTCGTAGGACTTTTCTTCCGGGGTGGGCGCCTTGAAAGACTTCATCTGGACGCCATGCGGGTTCATGGCGCCCATGACGTGTGTGACGATCCCGCCCTTGCCAGCCGTATCCATGGCCTGCAGGATCAGCAGGATGCGTTTGGTGCCGCCGAAGCGCGATTCGGCGAATAGCTGCTCCTGCAACTGGGCGAGGTTGTCATCCAGGTCGGCGAGCAGTACCTCGCCGTCGTTCTTGTCCCCCGGGTAGCCCGGGGTGGAGTCCGGGTCCGCGTCCAACAGGTTGAAGCCTTTGCCCACCTTCAGGGTGTCAGAGGGGCGCTCCTTGAATCTCACAACGTCTGGCATCGCTTGCCTCTTTCCGGTTCTGGCTGCCTCCGTGCGGACCGCCGGACAACCGCCCGCGCCGCGCTGCTGAGCTTAGGCTAGTTCCCCTTGTACCGGCTCAGGAAGTCCGCCATGCGGTTGATTGCCTCCTCCAGGTCCTTCACCAGCGGGAGGGTGACCATGCGGAAGTGGTCCGGGCGGACCCAGTTGAAGGCCCGGCCGTGGGAGACCAGGATCTTCTGCTCGCGCAGCAGGTCCAGAACGAACTTCTCGTCGTCGCGGATGCGGTAAACCTCGGGATCGAGCTTCGGGAAGAGGTACATGGCGCCCCGGGCCTGCTGGGTGCTGACCCCGGGAATCGCGTTGAGCATGTCGTAGGCCTTGTTCCGCTGCTCGAGCAGTCGCCCGCCCGGCAGGATGAGGTCGTTGATGCTCTGGTACCCGCCGAGCGCCGTCTGGATCGCGTGCTGGGCCGGAACGTTGGCGCACAGGCGCATGTTCGCCAGCAGGTTGATGCCCTCGAGGTAGTCCGCGGCATCCTTCTTCGGCCCGGAAATGGCCATCCACCCGGCCCGGTAGCCGCACACGCGGTATGCCTTGGACAGGCCGCTGAACGTCAGGCACAGGACGTCGTCGCCGGTGAGGCTGGCCATGTTCACGTGGACCGCGTCCTCATAGAGGATCTTCTCGTAGATCTCGTCGGCGAAGAGAACCAGGCCGTGTTTCTCCGCCAGGGCAACGATCTTCTTAAGAGTGTCTTCCGGATAGACGGCGCCGGTGGGGTTGTTCGGGTTGATCACCACGATGCCCTTGGTGCGCGGCGTGATCTTCGCTTCGAGGTCCTCCAGGTCCGGCTGCCAGCCCGAGTCCTCGTCGCACAGGTAGTGCACGGGACGGCCGCCGGCCAGGGCGACCGAGGCGGTCCACAGCGGGTAGTCGGGGGTGGGGATCAGGACTTCGTCGCCGTCATCCAGCAGCGCCATGAGGGACATCGTGATGAGCTCGCTGACGCCGTTGCCCAGGTAGATGTCATCCACGTGGATGTTCTGGATCCCTCGGGTCTGGTAGTACTGCGACACGGCGGTCCGGGCGGAGAAAATGCCGCGGGAATCGCTGTAGCCCTGCGCATGCGGCAGGTGGCGGATCATGTCCACCAGAATCGCGTCCGGCGCTTCAAACCCGAACGGGGCCGGGTTCCCGATGTTCAGTTTGAGGATGCGGTGACCCTCTGCCTCCATCTGCTGGGCGGCCTGAAGGATCGGTCCACGGATGTCGTAAAGGACATTATGAAGCTTGGTGGACTGCTTGTATTCTGCCATCCATCAAATATGCCATATGGAGGATGTTCTTCCGCCGAGATCTGTCTCACAGGGGGTGTCAGGCCGTCACAGGCGGCACAGCCCTGGAAGAAAAAGTTTCGGCGGCTGCCGGGCTCCCCCGTGAACGGAGGAGCCCGGCAGCCGCCGTCGTGCGTCAGAGCGGTCGGGACGGGCCGCTTACTGGACCAGGCCCTTTTCCTTGAGCCAGGCCGCGGCAGCGTCCTTGGGGTTCTGTTTCTGGCTGCCGCTGACCGCGCGGTTGAGGTTGATCAGGTCCTCGGTGGTGAGGATCCTGGACACGGCGTTCAGAGTTTCCTTCGCCTTGTCCGTCATCTTGGCCGTGTTGTACAGCGGGAGGACCTGCTGGGCGATGAAGTTGTTCTTCGGGTCCGCCAGCACCACCAGGTCGTTGTCAGCGATGGAGGGGGTGGTGGTGTAGATGTCGGCCACCTGGACCTGGTCCGAGAGCAGGGCCTTGAGCGTGACGGCCCCGCCGCCGTCGCTGAACGGCTCCAGCTTCTTGGGCACGCAGCCGTAGTTCTTCTCCAGGCCCGGGAGCCCGTACGCGCGCTCGGCGAAGGTCGCCGGGGCGCCCACGACGATTTCGCTGCAGACCTTGGCGAGGTCCTCGATCGACTTCAGCTGGTACTTCTCCGCGGTGGCTTTCGTGACGACCATCGCGTCCTTGTCCTCGGCCTTGGAGGCCTCCAGCACCGCCAGCCCCTCGGGCAGCTTGCCCGGCAGCGCCTTATAGATGTCCTCCGCCGAGACCTCCGTGGCGTCCTTGCTGACATGCAGCAGCAGGTTGCCGCTGTAGTCGGGGATGATGTCCACCGACCCGTCCTGGACGGCCTTGAAGTAGACCTCGCGGGAACCGATGTTGGGCTTGGTGCTCGCGGTGATGCCGGCTCCGTTCAGCGCGCCGGCGTAGACCTCGGCGATGATCTGGCTCTCGGTGAAGTCGGCGGAACCGATCACGAGGGCCGAGCCCGCCCCGGAGGCGGCACCGCCGGTGGCGGGGGACGTAGAGAGCGGATCGGACGAGCCTCCACAGGCAGACAGTGCCATGGCCAGGCCTACGCCGGCGGCCAGGCCGCCGAATGTGCGCCTGCCGAGTGCTCGTTGGCGGGTTTCCTTCATGACGTACCTCCTTGAACAACAGTCCCCGCGGGTACGGGGTCTGTACGATCAACCGCAGCCTGCTGGCTCCGGTTTGGCTTGATTGAGGCTCCCTGGGACAGGAACAACCTCTGGATAAGGGCAAGGACAAGGTCGACGGCGATGGCCAGTCCGGCGATGAGCAGGGACCCGCCCAGCATTTGGGGGAAGTCCGAGAGCACAAGACCGTCGAACAGGTACCGGCCGAGGCCGCCGAGATTGATGTAGGCCACCACCGAGACGGTGGCAATGGCCTGGAGCACACCGGTCCGGAACCCGCCGTACATCACGGGCAGGGCGGTGGGAAACTCGGCGCGGAACAGCACCTGGAACTCCGTCATGCCCATGGACCGCGCTGCGTCCACGACATTCCGGTCCACGCTGGCGATCCCGGCATAGGTGCCGGCGAGCAGCGGCGGTACCGTCAGGATCACCAGGGCCCAGATCGGCGGCAGCAGCCCGATGCCGGCCAGCAGCACGAAGAGGGTGAGCAGGCCGAGGGTGGGCAGGGCCCGGAGGGCTCCGGCGACGGCCACGGCGGCGACCCGCCCGCGGCCGGTGTGCCCCACATACAGGCCGATCGGTACGGCAATGGCCGTGGCGATCAGCATCACCAGCCCGGCGTAGAGCAGGTGCTCGGCCAGCCGTGCGGGGATTCCGGCGCTGCCGGACCACTGCTCCGGATCGGCGAGCCAGGCGAACGTGTCGTTGACGACGCTCATGAAGCACCCCCCGTGGTCTGCGCGTCGGACAGCCGCAGTGCCGCGGCGGCGGGGCCGGACTTGGCCTGGCCGGACTTGCCGGTGCCGGTGCCGGCGCTGGCGCCCGTGCCGGGGGCTGCCGCGGCGCGGGTCCAGGGGGTCAGCAGCCGCTCGAGGAGGACCAGTACGGCGTCCATCAGCAGCGCGAGGATGAGGATGGCGATGATGCCCACCACCACTTCGGTGATGAAGTCACGCTGCAGGCCGGAGGTGAACAGCATTCCGAGGTTGCCGATGCCGAGCAGCGCCGCGACGCTGACCAGTGAGATGTTGCTGACCGAGACCACTCGCAGCCCGGCGAACAGCACCGGCAGGGACAACGGCAGATCGATCTGCAGGAACCTTGCGAGGGGTTTGAACCCCATGGCGACGGCGGCCTGCCGGAGGTCCTCGTCCACCGAGTCGAAGGCGTCCAGGGTGGCGCGCACCAGGAGGGCGACGGCGTAGATGGTCAGGGCCACGACCACGTTGACGGGGTCCAGTATCCGGGTTCCGAGAACGGTCGGCAGGATGATGAACAGTGCCAGGGACGGGATGGTGTAGAGCAGGGAGGACGCCGTGAGGACCACGGACCGGAGTCCGCGGTTCTGCCGCGCGAACTGGGCCAGCGGGACGGCGATGAGCACCCCGAACACCATCGGCAGGATGGCCAGCACAAGGTGCTGGCCGGCGAGGCTGAAGACCTGCTCACTGTTGGCCAGGAACCACTCCATCAGCGTGCGCCCTCGCGGACATGGCGGTCCGACTCGATGACGGCGAGGACTTCCCCGGCGGTGATGACCCCGGCCACGCGGCCGTCCGTGTCAACGACGACCCCGAGACCGGAGGGCGATGACAGCGCCGCATCGAGGGCACGGCGGAGCGTGTCGCCCTTCCGGAAGAGGGATCCGCCGGGAACAGTCGCCGTGCCCTTGCCCGGGACCGACCAGCCCAGCGGACGCAGGTTTTCGTCGACCACCAGCTGCCACCCGCCCGAGGCGTTGCCGGCACGGTCGAGTTCACCGGGGGTGATCGTCTGGGCCGGGTGCACTGTGACGCCGTCGGACGGGCTGAAGGCCAGGTGCCGGAAGCCTCGGTCCCGGCCCACGAAAGACGCCACGAAATCGTTGGCCGGGGCGCGCAGGATTTCCTCCGGCGTGGCATATTGCGCCAGCTGGCCGCCAAGTCCGAAGACTGCCACCTTGTCGCCGAGGACGGTGGCCTCGTCAATGTCGTGGGTGACGAAGACGATGGTTTTGGCCAGATCGCGCTGGAGCCGGAGGAGTTCCTGCTGCAGTTCATCGCGGACCACGGGGTCCACGGCGCTGAAGGGTTCGTCCATGAGCAGCACGGGAGGGTCGGCGGCGAGCGCCCGGGCCACTCCGACGCGCTGCTGCTGGCCGCCGGACAGCTGCGAGGGGTACCGCCTGCCCAGGGCGGACGCCAGCCCGACGACGTCGAGCAGTTCCTGCGCACGCTTCCGCGCCTCGGCCTTGGGGACGCCGTTGAGCCGGGGAACGGTGGCGATGTTGTCCAGTACGGAACGGTGCGGCATCAGCCCGGAGGACTGCATGACGTAGCCCATGGACCGGCGCAGCTTCGCCGCCGGCACCGCGGTGACGTCCTGGCCGTCCAAGGTGATGGTCCCGGAGGTCGGTTCGACCATGCGGTTGATCATCCGCAGCGAGGTGGTCTTGCCGCAGCCCGAGGGTCCGACGAAGACCGTGATGGCGCCCTTGTCGACGGACATGGTCAGGCCGTCGACGGCGGGCTGGCCGCCCTGGTAACGCTTGGTGACGTTCTGGAACTCGATCATGGCTTCAGCCATTTCCGGGGCTTACCTTTTCTGTTGGCGGCAACAACGGACGGTCCAGCCAACTGATCATAGACACGCTGATTTTGGGCTGTAAAGCAGGTAGAACTCAGCCTAACCAGCGCGGCTGACAATGTCAGGGATAACGGCGGGGGTGCCGTGGCTGACGTAATGATTCGTAGGGCGGGCGATTTTGGATGGGTGCCGCGCGGAAAAACTTGCCCGCCGCGCCCATTCCACCCCCCGCGCCGGTACCCAGCCTGCAACGCGGGGTCACTTAGCGCCCGTTGCAGCGGGCGGAATGGGCCGCAAGTGACCCCGCGTTGCTTCTTGGCACTCCGCGACCGGTCAGCGGGTCCGCCGGCCGCCCCCTTTGGACCCGCCCCGGCCCTGCCGGCCGCGCTTCGCACCGTCGCTGGCAGCGGCCTCGTAGCTGTCCCGTTCTGCCGCGCGCTGGCTCTTGCCCGCAGCCGAAATCTGCTGGTGCCATTCCCGGGCGTAGGCGCGGCGGGCGGCCGCATCGTGCCGTCGGGCCAGGGCAGCGAGTTCGCGCTGGAGTTTCAGGTAGCTCTCCCAGCGGCGGTTATCGAGGGACCCGTCCGTGAGCGCGGCCTGCACGGCGCAGCCGGGCTCGCGGCCGTGGGCGCAGTCCGAGAACCGGCACTGCGCGAAAAGTTCCTCGAGGTCGCCGAACATCTCCGCCATCCCGCTGTCGGCGTCGAACAGCCCGAAGCCGCGCACCCCGGGGGTATCCATCAGGACGGCGCCTCCGGGCAGGGGTACGAGTTCGCGGGAGGTCGTGGTGTGTTTGCCCTTGCCGTCGCCGGCCCGGACTTCCCCCGTTTCCTGGACCGCCTCGCCGGCGAGGGCGTTGATGAGGGTGGATTTGCCGGCCCCGGAGGGACCCAGCAGCACGAGGGTGCCGCCGGGCGGGAGGTGGCCCAGCAGTTCGTCGAGGCCGTCGCGGTGTTCCGCGGAGGTGGTGACCACTGCGACGCCCGCGGCCTGGAGGATCACCTTGCCGACGACGTCGTCCGCGACGTCGGCGAGGTCCGCCTTGGTGATGATCACCAGCGGGGTGGCTCCCGAGTCCCAGGCGGCGACGAGGGTGCGTTCGAGCCGGTTGTGGGTGAGCGGCCGGTCCACGGGCACCACGACGCCGACGATGTCCATGTTGGCGCCGAGGACCTGCGCCTCCGAGGAGGCATCAAAGGCGCGTTTGCGGCTCAGTTCCGAGTGCCGCGGCAGGATCCCCGCGATGGCGGGCTCCGCCGCGGTATTGGATCCGAGCCAGACCCAGTCGCCGGTGGCGGGCAGCTCCCCGGTGCTGGGATACGGCAAATGGAGGGTCGTGTCGTGCGTGGCAACCAGGACCAGGTTGCGGTCCACTCGGATGGCCCGGCCCGCCCCGGTGCCGCCGGGCACGGGATGGGCCGCGAACCGTTCGGCGACGGCGGCGGTGAAGCCGTACCCTGCCGGGCCCGCGGGGAGGTTGTTGGGGATGGTTTTGGGGCTGGGCTCGGCGGCGCAGGACGCGCCCGGACGTGCGGGAGAAGTACTCAACGAAAACCCTTTGATGGGCCCCGGTGCACGTGCCGCGCCGCGCCGCGGGTGGAACCTGGCAGCGGTGGCGGCTAGTGGGTGCTGATGGCCGGGGCAGGAACGATGGCCTGGCTGATGTTGGCGCGCAGTGCGCACCGGACTGTTGCAGTCATCGTCTCCACCTCCCCGTTCTCGCTTTCGGCTGTTCTGCCGGTTTTAGAATAGCCGGACGCCCCGGGCCTGGCTAGGAATCTGTCGGGAATGTTGTCCGTTCAGGAGAGTCGGCCGTTCAGCGGCCGTTCGCGGTGGAGCCGGAGCGCGGCGTCGACGAGCGAGACCTTGTTAAGCCTGGGTACGTCCTCCAGCGGGATCCAGTCCGCGTGGGTGGTGCTGCCGTCCACCTCGTGCCGCAGTACCCCGCCGGTAATCGTTGCTTCGTAGATGAGCCGGAGGGACTGGAAGTCCCGTTCGCCGCCGTCGATCCGGATCTCCGCGGGCCAGTGGCCGACGTCGATCCCCAGCATGGCGCCGACCTCCGCGCGATAGCCGGTTTCCTCGTAGATTTCCCGGCGGCAACCATCGACGGGGTGCTCAGCCAGGTCCAGGCCGCCGCCCGGCAGTGTCCAGCCTTCCTTGCCGCCCTGCTTCCAGTACGCCAGGAGGATGGCACCGTCGCGGATGATGACCGCGTAGGCAGCAGGTCGGGTATCGAAGTTCAGGCTCATCCCTCCAGCGTAGTTCCCTGCCGGCGCAGTCGCCTGACCGGCCGGGTCAGCCCTGCTCGGCCACGAGCTGGAGCACACCAAAGACAGGGTCCTGCTCCAGGACGCGGACATCGGTGATCCCCTCGGCAGCCAGGGCGGCGCGGAACGATTCCTGCAGGCGGGGGACGTTCATGCCCAGGCCGCTGCCCAGGATCACCGGGCCGTCGACGCCGAGCTTTCGGACCGTCTGAAGCGCCAGGGCCGCCAGGTCCCGTCCGGCCTGGTCGACGAGTTCCTGGCTGGCGGCGTGGCCGGCGGCGGCCGCGTCGACCACGAGCCGGGCTCTCTCGGCCCAGTACCGGCGTCCGGTGTCCGGTGAGTGGAAGAGCGCGATCAGCTTGTTGGGGTCATCCACGCCGCAGGAGGCCAGCAGGGCGGTGGTGAGCTCGTCGGGTTCCAGCCCCTGGTTCATCCGTCGCAGGCTGTGGCGGACCGCCTCGCGGCCCAGCCAGTAGCCGCTTCCTTCGTCGCCGAGCAGATAGCCCCAGCCGCCGGCGCGGGCCTCCTCACCGCGGCGGTTCCGGCCCCAGGCGGCCGAGCCCGTTCCTCCGATGACGGCGACGCCGGTGCTAGCGCCGCCGGCCGCCAGCAGGAGCCGCGAATCGTGGACCACTGTGATCCGGGCGTCCGGCACGTGCGGCGCGATCAGGGCAGCGAGCGCGGCTGCGTCCTCGTCGGTATCGACGCCGCCAGCTCCCGCGTAGACCTGGGCGACCGCTCCGCCGCCGATCCGGGCGAAGAGCTCCGCGAGGTGCAGGGCCGCCTCCTCGCGGCTGACGTTCTGGACATTGGAGCTGCCCACCGATTCGTCGGCCACGGCGGTACCGTCCTCGAAGCGGACGCCGCGGGTCTTGGTCCCGCCGATGTCGAGCCCGATCACGGCGGCGGGTGCGGTCGGGGCAACGGGCTCCGCCGCTGGCGGGATGTCAGAATGAGTCACCGGAACAGCCTACTGAATCCTCTCCAAGGAGTGAGCCATGCCGCACGACATCTTTGGTACCCGCATTGTTGCCGCCCCGATGGCCGGCGGAACCTCCACTCCCGCCTTCGTGGCGGCCGTGTTTGACGCCGGCGGTCTGGGCTTCCTGGCCGCCGGCTATAAGGGCGTGGATGCCATGCAGGCGGAGATCCGCAGCGCCCGAGCGGCCGGGGCACGTTTCGGGATGAACGTCTTCGTTCCCGATCCCACGCAGCTGCCGCCGTCCGCAGGGGTGCGGGCGCAGTTGGAGGACTACCGCGCCCGGCTCCGGGCGGATGCACTGCGGTACGGCGTGGAGGTCCCGCCGCTGCGGCTCGACGACGACGACCACTGGCAGGGCAAAATCGACGCGTTGCTGGCCGACCCGGTGGAGCTGGTCAGCTTTGCCTTCGGGCTGCCCGGACCCGATGTTGTCCGGGCGCTGCAGCGGTCCGGCTCCGCCGTGCTCGCCACCGTCACGACGGTGGCCGAGGCGCTCGAGGCCGCCGCACAGGGCGTGGATGCGCTGGTGGTGCAGCATGGGAGCGCCGGCGGCCACAGCGCGGCGTTCTTGCCGGGCGCGGCAGGGCACGACGCCTCGCCGGATGCCGGACGCGCTGACGGCCAGCCAAGCACGACGGCGGAGCTGCTCGCCCGGGTGCGGGCCGCCGTCGGACTCCCGCTGCTGGCGGCCGGCGGCGTGATGGACCGGGCGGGGCTGGAGGAGGTGCTGGCCGCGGGGGCGCAGGCCGCCCAGCTGGGCACGGCGTTCCTCCGCACGCACGAAAGCGGCGCCCGGCAGCTGCACAAGGACGCCCTCGCCAGCCCGCACTTCACGCAGACCCGGCCGACGAGGGCTTTCACTGGTCGGCCCGCCCGGGCGCTGGTCAATGAGTTTGTCCGCGACCACCCCGACGCGCCGGAGTCATACCCCGCCGTGCACCACCTCACCGCTCCGCTGCGCACGGCAGCGGCCGCCGCCGGGGACGCGGAACGGCTGAACCTCTGGGCCGGGACGGGCTGGCAGCGGGCGCGGGCCGGTTCCGTCGCGGAGGTCATGGCGGGGCTGCTGGACTGACGGCCTGGCACGCCACGCTGCCGCACGCCCCTGCACACCGCCGCGCTGCACACACCGCCGCACGCCGCCGCACGCCGGGGTCGCCGGAACGGTGCGGGGTCGCGGTTACCTTCCGGCGATCCCGCACCGTTCCGGCGAACTCGCGCCCCGGGCCGGCTCAGGCGGGGCCACGGGCCGGCTGAGGCGGCGGGGCCACGGGCCGGCTCAGGTGCCGGAGCGGCCGCGGACGAAGCCGGCCAGGAGTGCCGGGCCTTCGCTGAGCACCAGCTCCCGGAACCGCCGCACCGGGTCCGGCTCGGTGTCCGCTCCCCCGCGTCGTTCCCGCCAGGCCAGGCCGATCTCCCGGAAGGCCAGGCCTGAATCCAGGGCAAGCTCCACCCAGCCAAGGTCCCCGGACTGCCCGGGGGTGCGGCGTCCGGGGGCCGGCCCACCGGGCGGCAGGATGCTCACGCCGAGACCAGCCGAGACGAGTCCCCTGGCCGTGTGGGAATCCTGGCTCTCGAAGGCGATGCGGGGCCGGAAACCCGCCTCCCGGAACAGGGCGTCCGTCAGCGAGCGCATGCCGTAGCCTGCGCCCATCGCCACGAAGGGGTCCTGCCGGATCTCCGCGAGGCCCGCGCTGCGGCGCTTCGCGAGGGGATGCCGGTGGTGGACCACGAGCCGCAGCGGTTCCCGGTACAGCGCGGCGGAAGAGATCAGCCGGCTCGGCGCAGCGACCGGGGCGGTCAGTGCCAGATCCGCGTCGCCGGCGGCCAGTTCCGCCAGGCAGCCGTCCCGGGCGCCCTGGCTGAGGTCGAAGGCAGGCTGGGGATGCCGGCTGCGGAAGGCGCTGATCAGCAGCGGCAGCATCGCCTCGCCGAAGGTGTGCTGGAACGTCACCGCGATCCGGCCGCGCACCACCTCCGACTCGTGCCGGACCAGGTCCAGCCCGGTCTGGAACTCGCCCAGAGCGGCCTCGATATGCGGAAGGAGCGCCTTCGCGGCGGGGGTCAGCCGAACGCCGCGGCCGTCCCGGATCAGCAGTTCCGTCCCGATAATGCTGCTGGCCCGGGCGATGCCCCGGCTGACCGTCGACTGGGGCAGCCCCAGCACTTCGGCGGTCGCGGTAATGTGCTGGGTGCGCCCGAGTTCGGCCAGCAGGGGCAGCAGCGGCAGCAGCTGGACCAGCTGTTTGTGCTCCACGTCCATGGCCCACCCTCCAGATTGTTCCGTATTTGCTATGTATTCTATGAGACTCATGCATTGGAAGCATGTCTTTCGGACGCCTATTCTGGGGAGATGCCCCGACTTCCACTGCTCCGCCGCCCCGCTGCCCACGGCCAGGCCCAGCCGGACCTTGCAGAGGCCACCCGCGCCGCTTGGCCGGGGCATCCGAAGGGGTCCGCGGCCTACCGGAAGATTCTGGCCGGGCTGGCGTTTGCGGGCGTCGCCACCTTTGCGCAGCTCTACTCGACCCAGGCAGTGCTGCCGATGATGGCGGCGGAGCTGCAGGTTACCGCCGCCGAGGCGGCGCTCACGATCTCGCTGGCGACCGTCGGGCTGGCTGTGACCGTGCTTCCGTGGTCCTTCCTGGCCGACCGGATCGGCCGGGTCCGGGCCATGATGTGGGGCATTTCGGCCGCCACGGTCCTGGGCCTGCTGGTCCCGCTTGCTTCGAGCTTCCCGATGCTGCTGGGTCTGCGGATGCTCGAAGGCATGGCACTGGGCGGCATCCCCGCGATCGCCATTGCCTACCTCAACGAGGAGGTCAACAGGACCCACGCCGCGATGGCTGCCGGAACGTACGTCGCCGGAACCACCCTGGGCGGGCTCGCCGGCCGGCTGCTGGCCGGCTTTGTCGGCGAACTTTGGGGATGGCGGGCCGCGGCCCTGGCCGTCTCTATCCTGGCCGCCGTGGCCGCTGCCCTCTTCGTTGTCCTGGTGCCGCAGGCCCGGGGCTTCACGGCCGCGGCAGCCGGCGGCTTCAGCGGGGCGCTTCGGACTTTGGCGGGCCACGGCCGGAATACGCGGCTACTGGCTCTCTACATCCAGGCGTTCCTGCTGATGGGCGGCTTCGTCGCTGTCTACAACTACCTTGGCTTCCGGCTCTCCGGGGAACCCTTCAGCCTGCCGGCGACCGTCATCAGCTTGATCTTCCTGGCCTACCTCTCCGGCACGGTCTCGTCCCGCTGGGCCGGCGGACTGACGGAGCGGTTCGGGCGGCGCACGGTGCTGATTGCGGGGACGGTGCTCATGGTGGCGGGCCTGGCCCTGACACTGACCCAACTGCTGGGACTCATCATGGCGGGCCTGCTGCTGTTCACTGCGGGCTTTTTTGCGGCGCACAGCGTCGGCGCCGGCTGGACCGGAGTGATCGCCACAACCGGCCGGGCCCAGGCGGCATCGCTTTACAACCTCGCCTACTACCTTGGGTCCAGCGTCATCGGCTGGGCCGGCGGGCTGGTGTTCCAGTCGCTGGGCTGGACCGCGCTGGCGCTGACCGTCATCGGGCTGGCCTGCACGACGGCGGTGGTCACCGCCGTCGTGCATCCCGCCCGCCGGTCGGCCGGGGCACCGGCCTGCGCCGGCAGCTGAGGCTGACGCTGCAGCCGGCGCCAGCGGCGAAGAGGCGCGGAGGGTATTAGCGGGTAGCCTCGATGGCCTGCACGAGGTCGGCCACGACGTCGGACGGGTCCTCCAGGCCCACCGAGACACGCAGCAGGCTGGCATGCGGCCTGGCACCGGCGGCAACCGGCCGGTGGGTCAGCCCGGCCGGGTGCTGGATCAGGGTGTCGATGCCGCCGAGTGAGACCGCATGCGTGATCATGCGGACGGCGGACGGGATCCGTTCGGCGTGCCCGGCGCTGCCCACCTCGAAGGCGAGCAACGAGCCGGGACCGGACATTTGCGTTCCGATCAGCCCATGCGGATCGCACTCGGGCAGCCCCGGGTAGAAGACGCGCCGGACGAGGCCGTGCCCGGCCAGGGCGACGGCAACCTTCTGTGCACTGGCCTGCTGGGCACGCACCCGGACCGGCAGTGTGGCCAGGCCGCGGTGGAGCAGGTAGGCGGGCCAGGGCGTGAGGATGCCGCCGGTGACGGCCCGGATCTGGCGCAGCCTGGTGGTCCACTCGGGAGCTGCGGCCACCACGCCGCCCATGGCATCGCCGTGTCCGCCGAGGAATTTGGTGGCGCTGTGCAGCACCATCGCGGCACCGTGCAGATAGGGCCGCTGGAGAATGGGGCTGGCGAAGGTGTTGTCGACCAGGACCGGGACGCCGTCCGCAGCGGCTGCCACGCGGGCGATGTCGACGAGTTCCAGGCTCGGGTTGGCCGGCGTCTCGAGGATCACCAGGCCCGTGTCGGGGCGGAGCGCTGCGTGCACGCCCTCCGGGGTGGCAAACGTGACGTCGTTGCCGAGCACGCCCGAGGCCAGCAGGTAGTCGCTGCCGCCGTACAGCGGCCGCACCGCGACGACGTGCTTCTTTCCGGTGGCGACGACGGCGAGCAGCACCGCGCTGAGCGCCGCCATGCCGGTGGCGAAGGCCACGGCCTCCGGGGTGTCTTCGAGGACGGCGACACCCTCCTCGAACCGCGCCACGGTGGGATTCCAGAGCCGCTGGTAGACGGTGCTCTGGCCCTCGACATGGGCGCCACCGGTGGCCATGTGCTCATAGGCGAGCCCGCCGTCGTGCACGGAGGGCAGGGGCGCCGTGGTGGACAAGTCAATCGGCACGGCGTGCACGCCCAGTTCAGTGAGTCCGTTACGGCCGGCGTGGACGGCCAGCGAGTCTTGAGAAAGCACCTTGCTCCTTATGAATATTCACCGTTGAATTCCGCCAGTATCTGGTAATAATTCGGAGTTTTGTAGGCCCCGCGAATGGAAGTGTCGGAATGCGCCGTTTATGATGAACTGACAACCCATCAAGGAGGATCCGTGAGTAGCAGTGCGAAGAATCTTCGGCTGGGAGCGGGTGCCAGCGAGCCGCTGGACGCTATCGACGAGCGCCTGCTCGCTGCACTCGTGGCCGACGCCCGAATTTCCAACAAGCAGCTGGCCGAGCTGGTCGGCATCGCGCCGTCCACGGCCCTGATGCGCACCCGGGCGCTCTCCGAGCGAGGGATCATCCAGGGCTTCGAGGCGAAGCTGAGCCTGTCCGCGATTGGCCGCTCCGTGCAGGCCCTCATCGCCGTCAGGCTCCGCGCCCACGACCGGGAGCAGATCGACCGCTTCACTGCCCGGGTCCCGAAGCTCCCGGCCGTGCTCTCGACCTTCCACACCTCGGGCTCGGTGGACTATCTGCTGCACATCGCTGTCGCCACCACCGAGGACCTCCGCGACTGGGTGCTGGACAATCTGGCCACGGATCCCGTGGTGGGGCACACCGAGACCACCCTCGTGTTCGATCACATCCAGGGCAACCAGGGCCCGCTGCCCGATTAGCGAGGGTGTCGGCGTCGCTTCAGTGCCACCGACGGCGGATCAGGTGCCGGCGCCGCTTCAGTGCCACCGACGACCCTCAGGCGTGGCGCAGCGCCGCGCGCAGCGTGATGGCGGCGAGGGTGACCCCGGCGATCGAGCAGAGCACAACAAAGCCGGCGACGGCCGTCTGCAGACCGACGATGCCGGCGGCGAGCCCCAGCCCGATGACGGGAAAGGCGCTGCCGAGGTAGGTGATGACGTAGACCGTGCTGATGATCTGGGCATGGCGGGAAGGTTCGACTTTCCCGGCCACATCGTTGAAGACGGTCCGGAAGGACACTCCCTGTCCCAGACCGGCGGTGATGCTCGCGAGGATCAGCACCCAGGGACTGGTCCAGGCGGCGGCCGCGGCGATCAGCAGCACCGATACGGCGAGCATGCCCAGTCCGATCGGCACCACGAAGCGTCCCCGCACGGCGAGGAGCTGGCTGAGCGCGGAGGACCCGAGGGTCAGCCCCGCCAGCAGGCCGATCAGCGGCCGCGAATCGGCGTGGACGATCTGGGCAAAATAACTGGGCGCCAGGGAGAGGCAGAAGCCGAACACGGTGAAGCTGAGGAACCCCACCGAGGACGCCAGCCAGAAGGCGCCGCGCGCCTCACGGGACACGGACGGCCGGCGGGGCGCCAGCACGCGCAACGGCTGCGGACCCGCGACCGACGTAATGGCCGGACGTGCCTTCAGCAGGTACAGCGGGACCAGCAGCGTGGCCAGAACCAGCGAATGCAGATAATACGGCGTGGTCGTGGGCCCGGGCAGCAGCGAGAGCACTCCCCCGATAGCCGGGCCCGCCGCCACGCCCCCGGCGGATGCCAGCAGGGTGAACCGCGAGGCCCACTCGGGGCGGCTGGGCAGCAGCTCCCGCAGTGCCGCCGAGCTGGCCCCGGTGGCGAGCGCCACCGCTATGCCCTGCAGCGCCCTGCCGGCACACAGCGCGAACAGGCTGTCCGCCGTGGCAAAAACGGAGCCGCCGGCGAGTCCCACGAGCACCGCGAGGACCAGCGCGGCCCGGCGGCCGATATGGTCCGACCAGTGGCCCGCCAGGATCAGCGTGGCCACCAGCGCCAGGACATAGGCGGAGAAGGCTACCGTGATGCCGAAGGCTGTGATGCCCAGTTTGGCCTGCAGCAGCGGGTACAGCGGCGTGGCGAGATTCGCGCCGACCAGCAGCGTGAAGATCACGACGCCGGCCATCACCAGCCGTGCCGTGGTGGAAGCGTCCCAGCCCCAGCGTTCTGCCGTGGCGGGGCGCATGCGAAGTTCGCTGAAGACCGTCATGACCTTGCCCTTGCGTGGAAGCGGGCCGCGTGTTCCCCGTGTGGTGGGGAATCGCCAGCCCGTACTGAATCGATACTCCCAGAATGCTGCACTGCTGCTCCTGGGAGCTGAAATTCATGGCAAAATTGATCAAAACAGTCAATCAGCTACCGTCCAAGTGAACCGGAGTGACGATTTGAAGAGTCTGGACCCCACCGACCTGAAAATCCTGCTGGAACTGATCCGGGACCCGCGGATCCAGATCGGCGACCTCAGCGAAAAACTGGGCATTGCCCGCAACACCGCGCAGTCCCGCGTCCGGCGCATGCAGCGTTCGGGTTTGCTGCACGACGGCGGCCGCGAGATCGATCTTGAAGCGGTGGGCTACGACGTCGTCGCCTTCGTGACGATCGAGGTAAACCACCGGGAACTCGACGGGGTGGTGGGAGCCCTGCGCCTGATCGCGCAGGTTCTTGAAGTCCACGAGATCTCCGGACGCGGCGACGTGTGGTGCCGCGTGGTGGCCACCGACACCCACAATCTGCAGGCTGCCCTGCGCTCCATTCTGCGGATCAAGGGCGTCATCCGGACCGAGACCGTGCTTGCCCTGCACACCCACATCCCGTACCGCACCGAACCGCTGATCAGCCGGCTGGCCCAGGGCAGTGCACTGGGCCCCGCCAAGGCGACGTGACCGTCCGCCCGGCCGTCACCGGGGGGCGCCCGCCCTGCGCGGCCACGGCCACAGAAGACTGGATAATAAGCCCGTGACTATCATCGATAACGCCGTCTACGTTGACGGCGTGCGCAGCGCCGAGCCGCAGAGCCTCGAGCAGACCTTTGAGACCCTGAGCCGGCACGGCGGGATGGCGTGGATCGGCCTGTACCGGCCGACGGAAGACGAAATGGCCGCCGTCGCTGCGGAGTTCGGGCTGCACAGCCTCGCCGTGGAAGACGCCATTTCGGCCCACCAGCGCCCCAAGCTCGAACGCTACGACGACATCCTCTTCACGGTGTTGCGGCCCGCGCGGTACCTCGATGCGACGGAAACCGTGGAATTCGGCGAACTCCACGTTTTCACCGGAAAGAACTTCGTCGTCACCGTCCGGCACGCCGAAACCGGCGGGGTGGCGCAGGTCCGGCGGAAACTCGAAAGGCGCCCCGACCTCCTGTGCCACGGCCCCGAGGCTGTGCTCTACGCCCTGATGGACCAGGTGGTGGACGATTACGTCCCGGTCGTGGGGGGGCTCGAGAACGACATCGACGAGATCGAGGACCAGCTGTTCAGCGGTGACTCCACCGTCTCGCGCCGGATCTACGAGCTGGCACGCGAGGTCATCCAGTTCCAGCGCGCCATCCATCCGCTCCCGGCCATGATGCAGCTGCTCCGGGGCGGCTTCGAGAAATATGAAGTGAAACCCGAGCTCCAGCACAACCTCCGCGACGTCGAAGACCACGTGGAGCGGCTGATCTCCCGTGCCGATTCCTTCCGGGACCTCCTGCAGAACGCCCTCACCCTCGACGGAACGCTGACGGCCAACCGGCAGAACGAGGCCAGCGCCGAGCAGAATGAGCAGGTCAAGAAGATCTCCTCGTGGGCGGCCATATTCTTCGCCCCGTCCATTGTGGCGGGCATCTACGGCATGAACTTTGAGGGGATGCCGGAGCTGCAGTGGAGCTACGGCTACCCGATGGCCATCGGGCTGATGGGCTCCACCGCCGCCCTGATGTACGGAGTTTTCAAGCGGAAGGGCTGGCTTTGACCACCGGATCCATTCGGCGGCCCCGCGTGTAGTCTGGCGTCATGAGCGCACGGCGGGACCGGTTCCGGGACATCGTGGAGACCCTGACGAGGCACGGGCTGGGCTTCGCGCTGGGGACCCTTGGGCTGGACCGGCTCCGCCCCGCAGACGGGGCCCCGGCCAAGCGCCGGCGTCCGCCGCGGGGCGTGAGCCTGCCGGTGCGCGTCCGGCTCGCCCTCGAAGACCTGGGCGCCGTGTATATCAAGTTCGGCCAGATTGCGTCCACGCGCACCGACGTGCTTCCGCCGGAGTACGCCACCGAGCTCACGAAGCTCCAGGACGCGTCCCCGCCCATTGCCGCCGCCGAGGTCCGCGCCGTCATCGCCGAGGAGCTCGGCGCCGCGGCGGACCGGCTGCTCGCTTCGCTGGATGACACCCCCCTCGCCACCGGCTCCATCGGCCAGGTCCACTGCGGCCGGATCACCCTGGACCCGGAGGACGCCGCATCAGGCGTCACCGGTGACCCGGCCGCCGGCAGCCGGAGCATCGACGTCGTGGTCAAAGTCCGCCGGCCCGGCGTCGTGGCCCAGATCAGCGAGGACCTGGAGATCATGGCCGAGCTGGCCAAACGCGCGGAGCGGGCCTCCACGCGGGCCGCCGCGGCCCATCTGGCTGCGCTCGTCGATGAGTTCGCCCAGACCCTGCGCGCCGAACTGGACTACCTGCAGGAAGCCCGGAACGTGGAGCACTTCGCCGCGAACTTCGCGGGCGATGACCGCGTCCACATCCCCCGGATCTTCTGGGACACCACAACAGCCCGGGTTCTCACGCTGGAGCGGATCCGTGGCATCAAAGTCAACGACGCGGCCGCGCTGCGGGAGGCAGGGATCGACGCCGGGGAGCTGGCCCGGCGGGCCTGCAACGTCCTGCTGAAGATGGTGTTCGAGGACGGCTTCTTCCACGCCGACCCGCATCCGGGAAACTTCTTCGTGGAGGCAGACGGGCGGCTGGGCGTCATCGACTTCGGGATGGTCGGCCACATCAGCGATTCGACGCGTGACCAGCTGGTGAGGATGCTGGTGGCCGTCGTGGACCAGGACGCCGCCCGGCTGACCACGGCCCTGGTCCGCCTGTGCGGGGCGCAGGCGGGCGGCGGCTTCGGCGGACTGCAGGCGGACCTGGGGCGGCTCGTGGACCGGTACGCCGGACGGCCGCTCGCGGAGATCCCGATCGTCGCGGTACTGACGGAACTGGCGGCCCTGCTGCGCGAATACCGGCTGCGGCTGCCGCGGGAAACAGCCCTGCTGCTGAAGATGCTGGTGATGGCGGACGGCCTGGGCAAACAGCTGGATCCCGGGTTCGAGCTGACTGCGCAGCTCGGACCCTTCGCGCAGCAGATGATCCTCGGCTCGCTGTCCGCCGAGGCTCTGGCGGACCGGCTGAAGAAGCTCGGCCGGGAAGCCCTGCGCTTCGGGACGGAGGCGCCGGAGATCATGCGCCGGGTGGTGGATGTCCTGGAGCGCGGTGGCATCGACATTCATTTCCGGGCCGAGGAGCTGGACCGGCTGATGGACAAAGCGGAGAAGACCGGGAACCGGATCGTCGCCGGACTGATCACCGCCGCCCTGATCAACGCCGTCGGGGAGCTGGTGTCCGCCCAGCCGGAGAAGTGGCGGAACTGGCCGAAGACGCTCTTCACCGCGGGGATCGGCGGCGTCGGCGCGCTGGGGGTCTACCTGGCCCTGACCTCCCGGCACCGGAAATAGCACGACCTCGCCTGGGCTGTCAGCGCCGCCGCCGGGCCTGCGCGACCAGCCGGCGAAACGCCAGGACAAACACCGCCTCGATCAGCACCATCAGCCCGAGCAACAGCCACTGGCTCCCGCCGATGAAGACGACGGCGCCGACAACCACCAGGACCGTTCCCAGGGTCAGGGCATAGACGGCGAATCCGATGGCCACCTTCGCGCTGCGGACGCCCGTGCGGAAGCCGAAGCCCACGGGTTGACCCCCGGGGTAGCCCGCCACCTTGTCAGGTCCCGCCGGGTTGAGCCGGTCGAACTCCTCCCAGGGGTCGCGGTCCTGGTCTTGTTCGGTCATGATTCCATTATCCCGCGGAAACGGGGTTGTGGGGTCCGGAGGGGCTGGCCGGACCTACGCGGCGCGGACGTCGATTTCGCCCGGCTCCGCGCCGTCGGCGCCGAACACCAGGTGACGGTTGGCGATTTTTTCGCTGAAGAACCGGTCGTGGCTGACCACCACGACGGCGCCGGGGAAGTGCACCAGCGCGCGCTCCATGACCTGGGTGCTGGACATGTCCAGGTGGTTGGTCGGCTCATCCAGCAGCAGGACCGACGCACCGGACAGCAGGCACTGCGCCATCGCGACGCGCGCCTTCTGCCCGCCGGAGAGGTTCCCGATTTTCTGCTTGAGGTCCGCCTCGGAGAACTGGAACATCGCCAGGAACCTGTTGACGGACTTCTTCGTGGCGCTGAATGCCAGGCTGTCCGGCAGCGCGTTGACCGCGTGCGAGACGGTGTCGGCGTCGTCGAGGTCCTCGAGCATCTGGTTGTAGGAGACAAAGCCTGGCCCCTTGGCCCAAGCCACCTCGCCGGAATCGGCGCGCTCTTCGCCGGTCAGCACCTTCAGGAGCGTGGACTTGCCGCTGCCGTTGGAGCCGAGCACCACGATCCGGTTGCCGCGCCGGATCTCGAAGCTCAGGCCGTCGAACAGCACCTTTTCGCCGTAGGACTTGCCCAGTCCTTCGACCCGGCAGAGGACGTCCTTGACGTGCAGGCCGCCGTAGATCTCGGTGACAATCTGGTCGACCGGCCGGGGTGTGCGGGACTTCTTGATTTTGGCCAGCTGGTTCCCCAGCCCGCTGCTGGCGGCCTTGGCCGCCTCGCGGCGGTCCGAAATCCCCTCCGCTTCGAAGGCCAGGAGCTCGGATTCGTGCACGAACTGCTGTTCCAGGGTTTTGAGGCGGAACTGTTTCTGCACGACGTATTCGCCGAAGTTGCCCGGGTATTCGTGCAGGTGGAAGTTTTCCACCTCGATGATCCGGGTGACGACCGCGTCGAGGAACTTCCGGTCGTGCGAGACGATGATCGCGGCGCCTTTGAAGTCCCGGAACCAGCTTTCGAGCCATTCGACGCCGGCCACATCCAGGAAGTTCGTGGGCTCGTCGAGCAGCAGCACGTCGGGGCCTTCAAGCAGGATCTTGGCCAGGGCAGCGCGGTTGCGCCAGCCGCCGGACAGCTCGTCGATCGCGCAGGTCCGGTGGGCCTCGTCGAAGCCCAGCGTGGTGAGGACTGTGTCGATGCGCCGCGGGTAGTCCCAGCCGTCGAGCCGTTCCATGTCCTCGAACAGCTCAGCCTGGCGGCTGATGAGGCGGTCGAGTTCGGCGTCCGCCGGGCCGGCGGCGATGGCGGCGTCAATGGCGGCCAGCTCGGCCTCGATCGCCTTGATCTCGGTAAACAGCGCGTCAAGGACTTCAAGAATCGTGGCGTCCCCGTTGAGTTCGGAGAACTGGGAGAAGTAGCCCACCTTGGTGCCCAGTTCCAGGGTGACCGTGCCCGTATCCGGCGTCACCTGGTCGAGGACCAGTTTGAGGATGGTTGTCTTGCCGGACCCGTTTTTGCCGATCAGGCCCACCCGGTCACCTGTCTCGAGGCGGAAGAACGCTTCCCGGAGAATCTGGGTGTTGTCGAAGCGCACGCTGACGTCTTGCAGCCTGATCAGGCTCATGGGTATTTCTCTTTCGATTTAGGGTCTGAACGGCGGGGGCACACGGCGGAGCGCGGCACTAACGGGGCACGAGCCGCCACAGCGAGGTGACTTCGGCCGACCGGGCCTCGAACAAAGGATCGTTCCGGTCGGATGCCTTGGGGTGGGTTGGCTTGGTGTCGGACCGTTCCAGCACCTTCAGCCCGGCGGCCTCGACGGCGCCCAGCAGGTCGTCCCGGGATCGCAGTCCCAGGTGTTCGGCCAGGTCCGAGAGGACGAGCCACCCCTCGCCGCCCGGCTCCAGATGGTCGGAGAGCTCGTTCAGGAAGCGGAAGAGCATCCGGCTGCCGGGGTCGTAGACGGCACTGTCCAGGGATGAATGCGGTGTGGCCGGTATCCACGGCGGGTTACACACGATGAGCGGCGCACGGCCGGGCGGGAACATATCGGTCAGGACAGCCTCTGCCCTGTCCTGGACGCCGAGATTCCGGAAATTCTCGCCGGCGCAGGCAACCGCGCGGGGTTCATTGTCCGTCGCCACCACGCGGTGGACGCCCCGGCGGGCGAGCACGGCAGCGAGCACTCCGGTGCCTGTCCCGACGTCGAACGCCAGTTTGTCGGAGGGCAGCGGCGCGGCGGCCACCAGGTCGACGTATTCGCTGCGGGTCGGGAAGAACGTGCCGTAGTGCGGGTGGATCCGGTCCTGCAAGGCCTCCACGTAGACGCCGTTTTTTCGCCATTCGTGCGCGCCGACGGCGCCGACGAGCTCGTGGAGCGAGACCACGGAAGGCTCGCCGATGTCCCCGTACGCCTCCTCGGCGGCCTGCCGGATGTCCGGGGCGCGCCGCAGCGGCACCACCGGTCCCGGATCCAGCGGAACCAGCAGCAGGCCGAGAATGCGTGCCCGGTGCGAGCGGGACTGGCGGTGCCGGTAGAACTCATCGGCCGGGGTGTGGGCGGCCTTTTTCTTCCCGGATCCCACCCGCCGATCAAGAGCGTTGAGGATCTGCCGCGCATTGTGGAAGTCGCCCTGCCAGAGCATCGCGGTGCCCTGGGACGCCATCCGGTTCGCCTCATCGGCGGTGAGGGAGTCGTCGACCACTTCGACGCGGGCGGGCGCGGGTCTTCCGTTCGCCGACCGCCAGCGGGCGGCCCTGCTGTGGCCGCCCTCGGCCCACGTCACGACGGCAGCCTCATCCGGCGCGGCTGCCTGCGGGGGCGTGCGGGAGGGCGCGGGGATGGCCAGGGGCTGGTCCGGCGCGGCGGTAGCGATAAGAGTTCCAATCCCAGAGTCCGAGGGGCGGATCGGAGACTGACGTATGCGGCGGGACGCACCCCCTCAGGATACAGGCGAGCGCCCTGTCAGTGCGCGATGCGGCTGCGCACGATCTCGCTGACGGCCTTGCCGTCGAAGCGTCCGGCGACCTTGGCGGTCACCGGCTTCATCACCGCGCCCAGCTGGCGCATGGTCAGTTCGGTGCCATCGGCCGTGAGGTCCCCGATCACCGCGTCGACGATCGCTTCCACCTCGGCGGCAGTCAGTGCCTTCGGCAGGTACGCTTCGATAATCTCGGCTTCGGCGATTTCCGCAGCCGCCCGCTCGGCCTCCCCCGCCTCGGTGTAGATCCGGGCGGTGTCGCGGCGCTTGGCGGCTTCCTTCTGCAGCAGTGACGTCACCTGGGCGTCGTCCAGCACGATCGGGGCCTTGCCGGACTTCTCGCGGGTCTCGATTTCGCCCAGGACGTTGCGCACCGTGGTGAGTGCGACCTTGTTGCGGTCCTTCATGTGGCCGACGACGTCGGCGTGCAGTCGTTCTTTCAGGGTGGTCATGATTCTCCTCGTCTCACTGGACAGGATATCGGGCTGAGCGGTTTCGCACTGCGGCCTGCTGCCAGTGGTTGGCCCCGCCGATGACGGGCTGTGCGTTCACTGCCTGTTTCCGGGCTGGACGCTTCTGCCATGTATGGTCTCGACAGGCCGGCGGCCGGCATGGAGGCCGCATCAATGAAGTAGAGAGGTCGCGATGACGACACGTATCCACCAGCCGAAACTCAGCAGGCGAGCGGCGTTGGCTGCCGCCGGAATGCTTGGGGCGTTAGGAATCACAGCGTCTACCGGAGCCCCGAGCATGGCAGTCCCAGGCGCGAAAGCTCCAAAGCCGACGCTTGCCTTTCGCCCTGACGGCGCATTCAGAATAGTTCAGTTCAACGACACCCAGGACGATGAGCAGACTGACCGCCGCACCATCGAACTCATGGACCGGACCCTTGATGCGGAGAAGCCGGACTTTGTGGTCATCAACGGAGATGTCATCAATGGAGGATGCGACTCCGAACTGGAGGTCAAACAAGCGCTCAACCACGTGGTCCAGCCCATGGAACGCCGGCAGATCCCATGGGCCGTGACCTTCGGCAATCACGACGAAGACTCGGTGCAGCGGACGGGAATGACCGAAGCCAAAATGCTGGAATTCCTGCAGACGTACGAGTTCAACGTGAACGCCGACTCGACGCCGGGACTCACCGGTACCTCGAACTCGCAACTGCTCGTTCAATCCTCCAGGTCAAAAACTCCGGCCTTTGGTCTTTGGCTCATGGACACCGGCCGCTATGCCCCCGACAGCATCGACGGGCAGGACTTCGAGGGCTACCCGTACTGGGACTGGGTGCGCATGGACCAGGTCACGTGGTACCGGAATCAGTCAATCGCAGTTGAGCAGAAGTACGGAAAGAAGATCCCGTCCCTCATGTGGGGCCATATCGCGCTCCATGAGCACCGCAATATGTGGTTCGCCAGCCTCGACTCGCGAACTGATGCGGATCACGCGCGTGCGCTCAAGAGGCACCACATCGTGGGCGAACGGAACGAGGACGAGTGCCCTGGACCCATCAACTCGGGCCTGTTTAATGCCTTCCTGGAACGGGGGGATGTGGCCGGTTACTTCGTGGGGCACGATCACGTCAACACCTATGTAGGCAACTACTACGGTGTTCAGCTCGGCTACGCGCCCGGGACCGGATTCGGTGCCTATGGACTGCCCGGCCCGGAACGGAACCGTCTGCGCGGTGCGCGTGTCTTCGAACTGGACGAGAACCACCCCGGAATCTACAAGGACACGCGGCTCGTATTCGCCAAGGATCTCGGCATTGACCTTGCCGCCAATGACCAGCCCATGGTCCCGCTGCCGCTGAATCCGCCGCAGCGCTGACCCGGGCCCGGAGTCACCAGCTATCTCAGAGGCCGCTGCGCCCCGCCCACAGCCCATGCAGCAGAGGAACCACCGACACGATCATCAGCACACTGCCGAGCACCGTGTCGTCCGCCCGGACCACAGAACCTGCGATGAGCAGGGCGCCGAATATCAGTGCCGAGGCCGATCGCTGCGCCGTGCGGTCAAGCCGTGCCACCTGCCGCTCAAGGCGCGGATTGGCAACGGACAGTGAACCGTCCTCGAGCCGGGTGAGAAGCCCCTCCAGGCGTTTCGGCAGGCCCAGGGCCATCCCGGCCGCGTCGAACGCCTGCTGAGCCACGTCCTGCACGATGTTGCCACGCTCGTCGCGCAGCAGCTGCGCCGCATAGGGCTCGACCGAGTCCCACAGATTGAACCGGGCGTCCAGCGTGCTGCACACACCCGACGTCAGTGACATCGCCCGGATAATGAGCAGGAAGTTCTCCGGCAACTGGAACGGCAAGGAGCGAACCACGTCACCGAACTCGACCGCAAAGTCAAGGAACTCCCGCGGGTCCACCTCGCGAAGCTCGGCGAAACCCATCCCGCCAAACCGGGAGAAGAGGTGCGTCAGCGCCCGCTCAAGTTCGACAGTGTCGGCCGAGGGCACCAGCACACCCACGTCGCTGATCGCGGTCATCATCCCCTTACCGTCACGCGAAGCGGCCGCGATAAGCAGCTTCCGCAGGCCGCTGCGCGTACTCGCCGGAACCTCTCCCATCATGCCGAAGTCGATGAACGTCAGCTTCCATGGGCGCTCTGTGGGCGAACCCGTACCCGGCGTGACGAAGATATTGCCCGGGTGCGGATCGGCGTGAAAGAAGCCGTTCGTGAACATCTGGTCGAACATGACCGACGCGAAAACCGGGGCAACCTGAGCCGGATCGATGCCCGCCGCGAGAAGCGCCTCCGAGTCCGTGATCTTGATCGCCGTGACATCTTCGAGGGTAAGCACGCGGCGGGTGCTGCGCTCCCAGACGACGTCGGGCACGCTCACCCGGTCGTCGTCGGCGAAATCAGCAGCGAACCGCACCGAATTCGCCGCCTCATTCAGGTAGTCGATCTCCTCAAGACTGGTCTGCGCAAACTCCTCGACCAGGGCGGGCATGTCGGCCCGATCGGACACCAGGCGCACGTGGCTGAGCCAGCCGCCCACTTTGCGCAGTGCCGCCAGGTCGACGTCGACAATGGCGTCGATGCCCGGTCGCTGTACTTTCAGCACCACGCTGTCGAGCCCGGTGTCGGCGGCATCGCCCGGACGAAGCCTCGCCCGGTGCGCCTGCCCGAGAGACGCTGCGGCGATCGGCGTCTCCTCGATCGAGGCGAACAACGTCTCCAGCGGCGCACCCAGCTCCACCTCGGCAAGGCTACGGATCGCGGAGAACGACACCGGGGGCACCTCGTCCTGCAGTCCCTCAAGTTCCTTGGTGATCTCGGGCGGAAGCACGTCGAGCCTGGAGGACAGGAACTGACCGACTTTGATCATCAGACCGCCAAGTTCCACCGCGAGCACATGAAAGCGCTGCGCGAAGCGCCGCATCCGCTTCGCCCTGGTGCGCTCGGCAACCCAGCCCAGCCCGATGCGAGGGAGGAACAGCTCATACCACCAGGTCACCGCGAGATTCCAGCCGGCGAAGCGCAGGATGCGACGGTAACGGGCACGGGTGTCCCGGGCGCCGGGTACCGGTTCTGCCCGGTCCCGACGGACCGACGTCACCCCCGTCAGTCCCGGGCGAGGATCGAGTACAGCCGACGACGTGCGTCGTCGAGGACCGTCACGGCCTCCTGCACCTGCTCCCGCGTGCCGGTGCGGCCCACCTGGGACGCGGCCTGCGCGAGCTCGACGCCCGCCCTGGGCAGCGCCGCGAACCCGGCGGCCGACGCCGGACCCGTGGACTCCCAGGGAGCTGACTCATCGGCACCCGCCACATCCTCACGGCCCGCTTCGGTCAGGGAATAGATTTTGCGGCCGTTGGCTTCCTCGGCACTGATGAACCCCTCATCGGCCAGCAGCTGCAGTGTCGGGTAGACAGAGCCAGCGCTGGGCTTCCAGCTGCCACCGCTGCGCTCCTCGATTTCACGGATGATCTGGTATCCGTGCATCGGCCGCTCCGCGAGCAGTGCCAGCACCGCCGACCGCACCTCGCCTCGGCCCGCACGGGTGCCCGAACGCTTCTCAAACCTTGAACGCAGCTCCTCAACGGCCTGCCACATGCCGTCGACATTGTTGCCGCGAAATCCGCCTGCCGGGTATGAATTACGCATCATGCTCTCCTCTGTGAACCGCGAACGACATACAACGATAGTCAACGATACATCCCGATATACACGAGAACCAAGAGGGGGGAGGAGCCGACGGATCAGGGCGCCACACGAGCGGATCCCGGCGGCCAGTAGGCCCCATCCCAACCGACGGTTGCGCGGCGCCGCGCGTCCGTCTGACGTACGCAGCCAGGCGCCCAAGGATTCAAAAACCCTCGAAAATTGTGGAGCTAAGGAGATTCGAACTCCTGACCTCTTCGATGCGAACGAAGCGCTCTACCAACTGAGCTATAGCCCCGAAGCAACGCCGGTCCCGGAGGAACGGCGTTGCCGGTGTCCCTAGGCTACAAACTATCCGCGTTCTTTGCCAGCCAGCCGCTGAAAGTCTCACCGGCGTGGCGTTCCTGCACACGTCAGCCACCGGCCGCATTCTCTTCGTGCTGCGGACGAGGCCTCCGATCGTGACCGACGCCGCCGGGGCGTACACCCGGATCCCGGGCCTACGCATACTCTTTGTCTGACCCCTGAGCCGTAAAGCCGAAAGAGAGCCTCCATGAGCTCCACTGCCCCCGCCGAGGTCCGCTAGGGTCCCACCCTGGCCATAGCCGCCGTCATCGCCGGCCTCCTGTGGCTCCTTCTCTTCCACGACGGACCTCCCCGCGCCGGTACTATCACCGCCCAGGGAACGGTTGTGGACCAAAACATTACCCGCAAGGGGCTGTGCGCAGCCGTCGCCGAACTGAGTGTCAACGACACCCGCTACACCGTTAATTCGGGCACCAGCGCCGAGCCGTGCGCGTACAAGATCGGCGACCCTATCGAGGTCAGCTACCACCCAGGCGACATCGCAGGGACCCTGGAAGCGCCACCTGCCGGGACCTCCCCGGGCCCTGCACTCCTCGCCGTCGTGCCAGGGGTTCTCCTCCTGGCCGGAGGAGCCACTTCACTGGCACTGCGGTCAGCACGCACGCGCAAGGCGGCTCGACCGGACACGGCTTCTCCAGCCTGAATCTACGCATTGTTCAGAACCACAGAAGCCGTCAGTATCCAGGCCCGAGAGTGACTATGGCAGGCTCTGGAATCCGGTTCCCCTCCGGTCCGCAGGATTCCCGTCGACTTGATAGTGATACCGGTCCGGCAGAATGGGGACGCGACATCTAAAAGAGCTGCCGTTAAGCGGCGACCGATACCGCGGGTGTCGCTGGCAAGGGTGGGGAACCTGGCGGTGACAGTTATTGTCCTTTGCCTGGGGCCGGTGTTGATCGGCGTCGGCGGCCACCTGATCGGTGTGGACGAAGAGCTGGCTCGGAGCGGGGCGCAAACCAGCGGCACCGTTGTCGATTTCGATGACGCCATCGACCCGGGAGCAAAACCCGCGCCACGCGGTTGTACTTGGATTCGAAAGTGACGGCGTCTGGTTTCGCGGGCTAGGGGTGGTCCTGACCTCCATCTTCGGCGGGTTGGGCATTTTTGTGGTTGTCGGCTTCTTGATTGGCTATCTGAGGAAAGACAAGAACGCCGCTGGCTGAGCAGCCAAGGCACAAAAAAGCCCCGGGCGGCCGTTGCTGGCTGCCCGGGGCTGGAAAAACGAAGCTCAGGCCCGGCGTCGCTGCAGCACGTCGTCCAGGTTGCTCAGGGCACTCTGGGCCTTGCCCAAGGGCTTCTGCTCGGCATCCGCGCCGAGGCTGCCGGCCGGCGCCTGCGGGAGGCCCTGCTTCAGCGACGGCTTCCCAACTGCCTTCGGCGCTTCCGGCAGGTCGAGCGGCTCGGGGGCGGCCCGCTCGGCCTTCGGTGCCTCCACATAGGTGGGCCTGGGGACTTCTACCGGTTCCCAGCTGGTTCCTTCGGCGGACCGGATGCCTGCGGTGCCACGGACGGAGGTGTCGCCCGAGGCCATGGCTTCCGCGAGCGCCGCCTCGCGGAGTTCCTGGACGGTCAGGGGTTTGGGTGCCGGCTTTCGTTCGGCGGCGTCGGCCTGGGCGTCAAAGAGCGGGCTCTCGGCGCGTTCGCGGGGCTCGCCCGCCGGCTCCCGCAGCGGGGCGCGCTCCGGAACGTATTCGGCCGGTCGGGCCGGTGTGCTCATGGCCGAGCGAAAGGCGGCGTTCATTTTTCGGCGGCGGTCCCGGACGGCGAGCCATCGGAGCATAAAGACCGCGGCCACGGCGCCGAACAGCGCCGCGAACGGCAGCCAGGGTGACCCAAGGCCGAAGATTCGCAGGGCCGCCGAGACGACGCCGGTGAGCAGCGAGAGCAGGCCCGCCAGGGCGAGGGCCAGCCGGCCATAGCGGATTCTGAACGCCGGACCGGTGGCTGCAGTCTTGGGACCGCCGTCGGGTCCGGTAGTTCCCGGGACGGACTCGGTGCGCTGGGTGCTGGTCATGGGTTTCTCCTGCTGGGCCGTCATCTTCATGACGTTCCCGGCTTGGGGGGCTGCTGTTTCGAGATCGATGAAGTCCGCCGCAAGTTCGCCCGCGGGCTGCAGTTGGTGGCGTCCGTACCGGAGCATGTAGGGGGCAACCCACACAATCCAGAGCGCAACAGCAATGACAAGGATCACAGAGCTGCTAAGAGGGATATCCACATCAAAACCGTATGAGCAATGCGGGGTCCCGGGCCGCATTGTCCCCGGTGTGTCGCTGGGGAACTGTCAATTCACTGGATTGATGACGTAAGGGCTGGTCAGGGAGGGTCTGACGGCTACGCGGGGCGGCTGCGTTGCCACCGCGACAAAAGCCCCTCCTGCACTTCTTCAGAGGTCAGTGCGAAGCTCCGATGGTCGGCCCATTCACCGTTAATGTGGAGGAACCTCGGACGGTAGCCCTCGTCACGGAAGCCGAGCTTCTCGACCACCCGGAGGCTGGGTCCGTTCTCGGGCCGGATGTTGATTTCCATCCGATGCAGCCCCAGGGTCTGGAAGCAATAGTCGGTCACCAGGGCCACGGCGGTCGGCGCGATGCCGTGCCCTGCCCGGCCCTTGTCCACCCAGTAGCCCAGTGTGGCCATCATGGCCGAGCCCCACACGATGGAGGAGACCGTCAGCTGTCCCACAATGACGGGCTCCCGGAAGCCCGGGGTCCGCTCGGTGATCAGAAACGGCAGGGCCGTGGCCTGGGCGGCCTGCGCCTTGAGGGAACGCACCATGTTGCGGTAGTCGGGAAGGCCTCCCCCGGGGACGGGGTTGGACGCTTCCCAGGGGGCCAGCCACTCGCTGTTGCGGGAACGGACCTCGGTCCATTCCTTGCGGTCCCGGTAACGGATCGGGCGCAGCACGAGGTCGCCGCTTTCAAGCGTCACCGGCCAGTGGAAGGTGCCCCCCACCGGGGCTACTTGGTCAGGCTGGGGGCCAGGCTCGAGGCGAAACCCGGGAGCCATTCCCGCAGGCCGGGACCCAAGTCGTCGCTGTCGCAGGCCAATTGGACGCAGGCCTTGAGGTAGCTGAGTTTGTCGCCGGTGTCGTAGCGGCGGCCGCGGAAGACCACGCCATACACGCCGTAGCCCTCGCCGTCACCGGCCGCGAGCTCCTGGAGCGCGTCGGTGAGCTGGATTTCGCCGCCGCGGCCGGGCGCGGTGCGTTCCAGCACCTCGAAGACCGCCGGGTGGAGGACATAGCGGCCAATGATGGCCAGGTTCGACGGCGCGTCCTTGACGTCGGGTTTCTCAACGAGTTGGTTGATGCGGACGTACTCTTCGCCGCCGATTGCTTCGATGTCGGCGCAGCCGTAGGCGCTGATCTCAGAGGGCTCAACCTCGATCAGGGCGACCACCGATCCTCCGGTCTTCGCCTGCACCTCGATCATGGTGCTCAGCAGGTCGTCGCGGGCGTCGATCAGGTCATCGCCCAGCAGGACCGCAAACGGCTCATAGCCCACGTGCTGCTTTGCGCGGAGCACGGCGTGGCCCAGACCCATCGGATCGCCCTGGCGCACATAGTGGATGTCGCCAAGATTGCTGGCCGCCTGGATGGACTCAAGCTTGGCGGTGTCTCCCTTGGCTTCCAGGGCAGCTTCCAGCGTGGGGACGCGGTCAAAGTGGTCCTCCAGCGCGCGCTTGTTGCGGCCGGTGATCATCAGGATGTCGCTCAGGCCGACTTTGACAGCTTCCTCCACGACGTACTGGATGGCCGGCTTGTCGACGACGGGCAGCATTTCCTTGGGCATGGCCTTGGTGGCCGGAAGGAATCTGGTGCCGAGGCCCGCTGCGGGGATGACGGCCTTGCGGACGGGAGCGTTGGGTGTAGTCACTGGACTAATCTAACGGAGGGACCAAAACATTGGGTAATCATTCGAGCCGCCAGGGGAACCGCTGTTGGCCGGACTGCATGACGCGGAGGTAATACGGGCATGGCGTCGAAGGAAGACATCCGGGGAAGCCACCGCGCCCGGCGTGCCGCCCTGACGCCGGCCCTGCTGGAAAGCGCCGGCCGGGGCATTGCCCGGCACGGACTTGCCTGGGCTTCCGGCCTTACCGGTGGCAGACCGGGCACTTTCGCCGCCTATCTTGGGGTGGGGTCGGAGCCCCCGACCCTTCCGCTGCTGACAGCTCTGCATGAGGCCGGGCACCAGGTGCTGCTGCCGGTCTGCGAGCCCGGCCTGGCTCTGAGCTGGGTGTACTGGACACCGGCATCCGAATTTGCGCGGAGCCGCTACGCGCCGATCCAGGAGCCCGCGGGGCAACGCCACGACACTGCCGTCATGCAGCACACCGACGGCGTCTTCCTGCCGGCTACCGCCGTCGACCACTCCGGCAACCGGATCGGCCAGGGCGGCGGCTACTACGACAAGTTTCTGGCGGCGTTGGCCGCCCTCCTCCCGTCCGCGGCCCCTGCGTCCGACGGCGCGGCTCCGGCGTCCGACGGCGGGGTGTTGCCGCCCCTGCCGAGCGCCGCCGTCGTGTACGAAGGCGAGGTCCTGCCTGCCGGCAGCATCCCGGCAGAGCCCTTTGATAGGAAGGTGGCTGCCGCCCTGACCCCGGCTGGCCTGCTGCCCCTGCAGCAGCGGTAGCCGATGAAAGGACGCGCCGCAGGGGTGATAGAATTGGCACTCAGGCCCTGCGACTGCTAAGGGAGGAATCGCGGCGACGGACATGTCGGCTGCGGACCCCCCGGACAGCACGGGACCTGCTCGTTTGTCCCAGAGAAGGATTTCCAGTGCCCACGTATGCATACGCCTGCAAGGACTGCAGCCACGCCTTTGAGACCGTGCAGTCGTTTACCGACAGCTCCCTCACATCCTGCCCCGAGTGCCAGGGAACCCTGCGCAAGAAGTTCAACAGCGTCGGCGTCGTCTTCAAGGGTTCCGGGTTCTACCGGACCGACTCCCGCGACGCCAAAGGCAGCACTGTCTCCCCGGCCCCGGCCCCGGCCGCTACGCCGGCGCCTGCCGCCGCTTCCGCAAGCTAGTAACTGTCTGCGGGCCGGGGCCCGCTCCGGCCCGATGCCTTCGGGCTGTTTGTCCACATAGCCCAATGACCGCCTGCCCGGATTCCGAGCCGGTGCGTAGTGTCGGGCTATGTCCACCCCCGCCCGTCCCGTCCCGTCCGTTGGCGCAGTCCCTGAGGCCAGCCTTGGGGCCTTTTTCCGTGGCGTGTGGCACCCTTTATCGGTGCTGCGCAACGGCGGTTCCCGGCGGCGCCGGCCAGTCCGGTCGACCTCCGGAAGTCCGCGTCGCCGGCCAGGACCGGCTCGGCAGGCTCTCCGCAGGCGGCTGGCCCGGTGGCTGGCCCGTAACAGGCGGCTGGGGGTTGCGCTGCTGCTGTGCGTCGCGGCCGGCCTCACGGTCCAGCAGCTGACGCCGGCCCCGGCCTTCACGGTCTCCGCTTTCGCCGCCGCACGGGACCTCCCGGCAGGGGAGACCCTCGGCCCGGATGACCTGACGGTGTTGAGCGTCCCGCGCGGCCTGGTGCCGGCCGGCAGCTACGGCAGCACCGAGTCGCTGCAGGGCAAACAGCTGGCGGTGGCCCTGCGCAAGGGCCAACTTCTGTCTGACGCCCAGCTGCTCGGTCCCGGCCTACTGGCGGGAAGCCCCCCGGGATCTGCCGCCGTGCCGCTCCGGATGGCCGATCCCGCCTCAATCCAACTGCTCTCCCCCGGGCAGCTCGTCACAGTCGTGATGACCACCGGCAATGGCATTGACCAGCCGGCAGCTACCCAGGTGCTGGCCGCGGCGGTTCCGGTGCTCTGGACATCCGAGCACGGCAACGGGGCCGGCCAATGGCTGGCAACCGGGGAGACCGACGGCCTCCTGGTCGTCGCTGCCGGCGCCGATCAGGCCGGTCGGCTCGCCGGTGCCTCCACGCAGGGGAAGCTGTTCTTTGTGCTTGTGGCGGCCCCTCATGGCTAGTCGAGCCACCCGGCAGATGACCGCCTGGCAGGGGCTCCCGCGGAATCCCAATCCCCTGCGGTGCGGGCCGAGAAGGATCTCAGCCCCAGTGCGGAGGCTTCTGTTCCTCGAGCCAGGAATCGTGGTCGTAGCCGCCTGGCTCGTCGCCCCAGCGCCTAGGATCGTCTTCGGCGGCCTTGTTCGGCAGCACATCTGCCGCGGCCGTCGCAGTTGCGGGTTGTTCGGTCGTGTCCCGGCCTTCGCGGTCGTTCCGGATATCGCTGTGGTTCTCGGTATCGCCGTCCGCGGTCATGCCGCCGGCCTCCTTGCTGTCCTGATCTGTCCTGTCCTGATGCGCGCCGTCCGGCTGTCCGGCCGGGGACCGCCGCTCCGAGGCGTGCTCTTCGTTGACGGCAAGGTTCACGACGTCGTCGTCGAAGAATCCCGGCGAGGCCGGTTTCCGCTGCGTCGCGACCGGCTTTTCCAGGCCAAGATATCCGCCGATGCGGTCGGCGCAGGCCGACGGATCGGTGAAGACCTCTATGGTCCATAGTGGCATGTAGCGCCAGCCGAGTCTTTCCAGGAGCTGCGGGCGGAGCCGGCTGCGTTCGCGGACGGTCAGGCGGCGGTACTGCTCGGTGCCGTCGGACTCAATCGCCACGGGCCGGGGAATCTCGGCGTCGTCCAGTCCGAGGGTGCTCAACGGGTCGGCCGCGGCCACCATGTTCAGCGCGCCGTCGTACTGGTGCCAGACCCGGGCACCCCGGGCCCGCAGGCGGTCGCCCAGGTCCGCCACGAGGGGGTCGGCCCCCAGGGCCTGTTCACTGGCCGCGGCCCGCGATGCCGGGCTGCCGAGATCGGAGTTGCCTGCGATTTCACGGTTCAGCAGTTCGTAGAAGTCCACTGCGCCGTTGTTCAGCCGGGTTACGTCGAGGTCCTCCGGCCGGAAGCAGCTCAGCACGTGCAGTGACCGTCGTGCCCGCGTCATGGCGAGGGCGAATTTGGCCCGCCCTCCGTCCAGGGACAGCGGTCCCAGGCTGTGGAGGGCCCGCCCGTGCGGGGTGCGTCCGTACCCCGGGGAGAAGATCACATGGTCGCGGACCAGGCCTTGGGCGCGTTCCAGGTCCACCACGCGGAAGGATTCGTCGCCGGCGGTGAAGAAGCTGGCCAGCATCGGGTAATTCGGCAGCTGCAGCCGGATCGACTCGCCGATCCGGGCTGCGTGCCGGAGGCTGCCGGTGACAACAGCCAGCGACGTCCGCGGCCGCAGCCGGGCGTGTTCGAAGACAAGCTCCACCGCACGGTTGACCTCGGCCACCACGGATTCGACACCGTCCTGGTCGGCGCTGGGCAGCCCCGTGCCGTCCGGCAGGTATTCCACCGTCAGGGCACGGTCCAGCCCGGTCGCGGACTGGCCTTCGGGCAAGCGGCGCAGTCCGCCGTCATAAAACCCCTTGCTCAGCTGCCGCACAAGATCTTCATCCACGGCGCGGTACACCGTGCGCAGACTCCAGGTGGGCAACACGGCCGTCAGAGCCTGGTAGGCGCTCTCCACACCCTGGTGGGAGCTCTCGCCGGCCGCGAGCCGCTCCACACTGACGGTGAAGGTCCGCGGGCTCGCAATCCGGTCGTCACCGAAGGCGATGATCTGGCTGGAGCGGGCGATGGCCGGCAGGACAGCCTGCAGCGACGTCGCCTCGGCGTCGAGGATGACCACGGCGTCGAACCTCTGCTCCACGGGCAGGACCGCCGTCAGGAGATACGGGCTCACCGACCACACCGGCACGAGCATGGGCAGCAGTTCCGCGGCCTGCCCGGTCAGCGCCGAAAGCGTTACCCGGCCGTCCTTGAGCAGGCTGCGCAGCAGCTCCGCCTGGCGCGGGTGCTCCGCGATGGCTGCCCGCCACCGTTCGGCCAGCTGCCAGCGCAGCCGCGCCGCGCCGCTGGCGATGTGGGCGTTATCGGCGAGGCGGTATTCGGCCTCGAGCTGGCGCAGGGCGTCGCCGTCGGACATGGCCAGGTAGTCGTCCCCGCTGATCATGGCTTCCAGCGCCGACTGCCACCAGGCGAGCTCAAGCTCGGTGGCGACCGACTCGGCCGGCACCTCACGCTCGGCAAGGTCGGCCAGCAGTTCGCCGAGACCATGCTCGCGCATGTTTTCGACCAGAAGCGTCCGCTCCGGCAACGTCTCAAGCGTCCCGGTGTCGGCAACCAGCCGTTCCAGCCGCTCCATCAGTTCTTCATAGGGCGTGGTGTGCAGGCCGCCGCCCGCGGCGGTGTGCCGGACGGCCCGGCCCAGCTCGGCCAGCTCCGATTCCAGCTCGCGGTATAAGGCGATGATCTCGCCGAGGCCGGACGGGACCGCCGGGTGTCGCTGTGTCGTGGCGTAGCCGGACCACGCGGCCCGCTGCTCCTGGACGAGGACCAGGGAGCTGTGCAGGTCGGCGATGTGGACGCCCGGGCGGACATATTCCTTAGCCACCCGGCGCAGGCGGGACCGCTGCATGGACGGCATCTCGATGTTCCGTTCGCGACGCCAGGAGGAGGCTGCGGTGGCGGAGATGAGGTCATGGACCGGGCGGTCAAAGATATCGGCGGTGAATTTGTCGAGGCTTTCGCGGACCGCAACGAGAAGCTCAACCTGGTCGCCCCACTCGGCGAAGGTGCGGCCGAGACGGATTTCGGCGTGGTCGGCGACGCCGTTCATCAGTCCGCGCAGCTCCGGCAGCTTGCCGGCCACCGTGCGGGCCACCTGCTGGGCCTCCTGGGTCTCCTTGCGGGTCAGGAGACGGGCGCCGTGCCAGGGGCTTGTCGTCGAGGACCGGCTGAAGCTGCCCAGTTCCGCGGCGCGGTGGAGCCGGCCGGCCAGTTCCCCGCGGTCGCGGATGTTATCCAGCACGCTGCGCTTGAGCCGCACCGTGGTGGCCGGGGCAGGCTGGATCGAAGTCAGCCCGGCCAGCGACTGCATCGCTTCGTAGGGCGAGCAGCCCCAGCGCTGGCGGACATTGTGCAGCGACGCGACATGGTCCCGAAGGGCGTGGCGGTGCTCGATCAAGGTGGTGTGCAGGTTGCTGAGCTGTGGCTCAAGGGATTTTTCGTTGCGCATGATGGCGCGGACCAGCTGGCCCTTGAGCTGCAGCGGGGTGGTGTTGCCGGCGATTTGGAACAGCGTGGAGTCCAGCCCGAGGGTGTCCAGCTCTGCGGAGATCTCGCCCAGGCTGGCCCGCCGGTCCCCCACCACGAGGACGGTCTTGCCCTGATCGACGAGGGCACCAATGGTGTTGATCGCCGTCTGGGTCTGGCCGGTGCCCGGCGGGCTGCTGACCACGAGCGAGTCACCGGCGCGGACGGCGTCGAGGACGTACTGCTGGTCGGCGTCGGCGTCGAGCAGAAGCAGCTCATCGGCGGGGTCACGCTCGTCGGTGCTCGGGAAGCGCCCGGCCGTGAGCTCGGGAACCTCCACGGTCCCGCCGGCTGCGGCGCGCCCCAGCGCCCCGACGAGGGGATGGTTCTCGTTGATCCAAGGATCCTCGAGGCTCCCGGACAGGTCCGCAAACGTGGAGACCAGGAGGTTGTGCTCGACCTCGGCGCCGTGGATGGGCTGGATGAGCGTGCCTAGGCGGTCGAGGACTGGCTGGGGATCAAACCGGGCGGTGCTGTACGCCATGCGGGTGACGGCGTTGACGTCGAAGACGATCCCGTGGGTCGTCTTCAGGTGCCGGACCAGGGCAGGGTTGATCCTGGCCTGTTCGGTGAGCTGCAGTTCGTAGTCGTCCTCGCCCGGGCGAACGGTGAGGGAGATGGAGGCCAGCATGACCGGGGCAGACACACGCTGGGGTTTGCCTCCGACGGCGGACGTCCAGACCACTGTGCCGGCCGAGAAGTAGCCCGCGTCGATCCCGCGGTCATTGGCGAGTTCGAAGATCTTGGACCGCAGATTGCGCGAGGCCCTCGCGGCGACGACGTACTGCTGGTGGTCGCGGATCAGGGTGGAGAGCCGGGTGCGCCGGCCGGCCATCAACTGCGCCAGTCCGGACGGATGCGCGTGGGTCAGGTCGATGGAGCCCTCAGGCGTCTTGGTGAAGCGCAGCATGGTGTCTGCTCCGGTGACGGGCTTGAGCCCGGACAGCCATTTCCTGAGCTCCTCGGAGCCCTCGGGGTGGCCTTGACCAACTGACACTGCTGCCTTCTTTTCTGTACTCGCGTTTACTTTGCTCACGTTTTCCGTGCTCGCGCGGGACGTCCTGAACAATACCGGCATGCATTCGAGGGTAGCCCGGATCCGGCCCCGGCGAGGCTCCGCAACACTGCCGGGACACAAATTCGACCGAATTCACTGGTTCGCCGGCCTGCCCCCAAGGCGGCCGCCGGAGTCCCGCCCGGCAGCCCCGGACAGACCCCGACAGACGGGAAATGGCCGGCCTCCCCAGGAGACCGGCCATTGCGACTAACCCGTTACCAGGTTATTCCCACTCAATGGTTCCCGGCGGCTTGCTGGTCACGTCAAGCACGACGCGGTTCACGCCGTCCACTTCGTTGGTGATGCGGTTGGAGATCCTGGCCAGCAGATCGTAGGGCAGCCTCGACCAGTCCGCCGTCATGGCGTCTTCGGAGGAGACCGGGCGCAACACGATCGGGTGGCCGTAGGTGCGGCCGTCGCCCTGGACGCCGACGCTGCGGACATCGGCCAGCAGGACGACCGGCATCTGCCAGACCTCGTTGTCGAGCCCGGCGGCGGTCAGTTCCGCCCGCGCGATGGCGTCCGCCTTGCGCAGCAGGTCCAGCCGCTCCTTGGTGACTTCACCGACAATCCGGATGCCGAGGCCCGGTCCGGGGAACGGCTGGCGTCCCACGATTTCCTGCGGCAGGCCCAGCTGGGCGCCGACGGCGCGGACCTCGTCCTTGAACAGGGCGCGCAGCGGTTCGACGAGTTCGAACTGCAGGTCTTCCGGCAGTCCGCCCACGTTGTGGTGGCTCTTGATGTTTGCTGCGCCTTCGCCGCCGCCGGATTCGACGACGTCGGGGTATAGGGTGCCCTGCACGAGGAACTTGATCTTCTCCCCGTGCGCGGCCGCCTCGGCGATGATCGCCAGTTCGGCTTCCTCGAAGGCGCGGATGAATTCGCGGCCGATGATCTTGCGCTTGGTCTCGGGGTCACTGACGCCGGCCAGGGCCGACTGGAAGCGCTCCTGCTCGTTGGCAACGTAGAGCTTGACGCCGGTGGCGGCCACGAAGTCGCGTTCGACCTGTTCGGCTTCGCCTTCGCGCAGCAGGCCGTGGTCCACGAACACACAGGTCAGCTGCTCGCCGACGGCGCGCTGGACCAGGGCGGCGGCGACGGCGGAGTCAACGCCGCCGGAGAGGCCGCAGATGACCCGGGCGTCGCCGACCTGCTCGCGGATCCGGTCGACCTGCTCCTCGAGGATGTTGCCTGCGGTCCAGTTCGGTTCCAGCCGCGCGCCCTTGAACAGGAAGTTCTCCAGCACCTGCTGGCCGTAGGCTGAGTGCTTCACCTCCGGGTGCCACTGCACGCCATAGAGGCGCTTTTCCTCGTTGGCGAAGGCCGCGACTTCGGCTCCGGCCGTCGTCGCGAGGACCTCGAAGCCCTCCGGGGCCTCGTGCACCGAATCACCGTGGCTCATCCAGGTGCTCTGGTGCTGGGGCATGCCGCTCAGGATGGAACGGCCTTCGCCGATGGTGGTGGTCTCGGTGGCTCCGTACTCGCGGAGCCCCGTCTGGGCCACTTTGCCGCCGAGGGCGTTGGCCATGGCCTGGAAGCCGTAGCAGATGCCGAAGACCGGGATCCCGGCTTCAAACAGCTCGGCGCCGACGCTGGGCGCGCCGTCGGCGTAGACGCTCGCGGGGCCGCCGGAGAGGATGATCGCGGCGGGGTTCTTGGCCAGGAGCTGCTCGGTGCTGTAGGTATGCGGAACCACTTCCGAATACACATTCGCTTCCCGGACGCGGCGGGCGATCAGCTGCGCGTACTGGGCACCGTAGTCAACAACCAGTACGGGCTTGTGGGACGTCTGGGATGCAGAGGGAGTAGTCACCGTACTAGCTTACTTTGCGGCGCCGTCCGCCCGCACATTGAGAGGCCGGTGCGGGCCCGGGAACGGCCGCCGGGTAAGCGAACTCACACGGGGCCCAACGCCGTCCGCTCAGTAGCGCTGCGGCGCCTGCGGGTTCGCGGCCAGTTCGGCCTCCACCTCGGCGTGGATGCTCTTCTCCACGAAGAAAGACAGGAAAGGCACGACGCCGCCGAGCGCCAGGACGATCATCTTCGCAAACGGCCAACGCATCAGGGACCACAGGCGGAAGTTGGACATAAGGTACACGACGTACATCCAGCCGTGCACGATCAGGACCGCGACGGAGAGGTTCACGCCGCCGACGACTCCGGGGGGCTCGGCGTCGGCGAAGCCGAAGCCGAACGGCTCACCGGTGACGGCGTTGGTGCCGCCGGCGAAAAGGTACTGGCCAAAGGCGTACCGGGCGATCAGTTCGGCGCAGAGCAGGAGCAGCATGGCCCCGGTCATGTACGCGAGCACCTTGTAGAACTTCAACGCCGAAAGGATCTGGGCCTCGGTGCCGCCAAACCGGCGCTTCTTGCCGCGTCCGCTTCCCGGGACGTTGGACTGCTGCGGCTGGACGGCCGGCTGGGGCTCGATCATGATTGCACTTTCGTTTCGGTGGGGTGCGGTGCGTGGGGGTCCGCTTCGGGGAGCTCCCGCGCGGCGGCTTCGTGCTCCTCGTCGAGGGCGTCCTCGAGTCCGCGGCGGTAGTCATCTTTCACCAGGCGCCACCAGATGAACAGCGCGAAGCCGGCGAACACGACCCACTCCGCGGCGTAGAACAGGTTCAGCCAGTTGACCTTTTCGGCCGGAGGCTGCGGTCCGATATTCAGCGGCTTGACCTCGCCGCTGGAAGCCGCGGCGCTGACATCGCTGCCGCCGGCGGCTTCGGAGCTCGCGGCGACGAAGCCGGGGTAGCTGCTGACTTCCCAGATGTTGATGAGCTCCGCGACGGAGACGGCGCTGGCCCGGCCGGGGCCGGCGTCGGTTCCGGTCAGCGGGGCTTCGGAGGGCAGCAGCCGTCCGGTGAGTTCAATGGTGCCCGACGGCGGCGCGGGTGCGTCCGCGGGGTCGGCAACCCAGCCGCGGGCCACGGGGATCCAGGTTAGCGGCGAAGCGCCGGCTCCGGTCAGGACGGCGGCGCCGTCCACGGCCAGGGCCGAAACGATCCAGTAGCCCGTGGCGCCGTCGTTCAGCCGGCCCGGGACGAGGACCTGCTTCTGCGGGTCGTAGCTGCCGGTGGCGGTGACGACCTGGTCAGCGACTGATCCGGGAAAGAAATCGCCGGGCTGGAGCACCCCGGTGAGGGATTTGGGTTCCTCGGTCGTGGCGGAGACCGTCAGCTCAGGCTGGGTCGAGCGGCCGAACTGCCACTGGCTGAGCAGCACAAACACCCCTGACACGACGATCGCAAACACCAGTCCGGCGATCCATCGGGGTTTGAGGGCAGTTTTCAGCACCCCTTAACCGTACTTCGTCCGTGTGTAGAACAACGAAACGGGGTGAACAGAGTGGGCAGCGGGGTCCCGACGTGGCGACGGAGTCGACACGAAAGGNACGTGGCGACGGAGTCGACACGAAAGGGCCTGCCCCCAGAGTGGGGCAGCGGGGTCCCTACGTGGCGACGGAGTCGACACGAAAGGGCCTGCCCCCAGAGTGGGGCAGCGGGGCTTGGGTTCTAGCGGTCGTTGCAACACCCAGAATTTTTGGGAGTTGCAACGACCGTGTCGTCTTTAACGAAAGAAGCTGTTGGACCGAGGAAATACACGCCGGAGCAGAAAGATCAGTTCTTTGTCGTGTTCGACCGGCTCAAAGGCACCCGGGACGCGGCTAGGGAACTCGGGTTTAACGAGGCCACTTGCGCCGGCTGGGTGCGTAAAGCCGGGCTGAAGAGCCACGGGAAACCGGGGGCAGGTCCTCACCGGGGACGGGATGAGTACTTCCGGTTGCGCAATAAGGGCTTGAGTCGGCGGGAGGCGGCCGTGGCCACCGGAGTGCATCCCAGGACAGCCGAGGAGTGGGATTACGGGATCCGTAAGTCCAACGGCCGACGCATTTACCCTGATGGGCGGCTGGTCAATTACAAACGTGGTGTGACCACTATGACCTCGCCCGCCCACACGACCGGAACGGTCCCCGCCCCTCCGGCATCGGTATCGGCACTGGAGAAGCTCCTCGATCCGCGGTTTCTCAGCGTGCAGGAGCGGGAGATGATTTCGGACCTGAAAGCCACGGGTTCATCGATGAGGGCGATCGCCAGCGCCCTTGGCCGTTCGGCTTCAACGATCAGCCGCGAGCTGGGCCGAAATGCCGATGCCCTGCTGGGCTATCTGCCCCACGGAGCGCATCGGAAAGCCGCTGCCCGGCGGCCACGACCCAAAACCGCCAAGCTCGCTGGCGAGTCGGAACTGCGCGACTACGTAAAGGCCAAGCTGCTCATACGCTGGTCACCGGAACAGATCAGCCACACCCTGGTCAAAAAGTTCCCCGACCAACCGGAGATGCGTGTGAGTCCAGAGACGATCTATCAAGCCCTCTACGTTCAGGCGAGAGGCGGACTGAAACGCGAAATACAGGCAGCCCTGCGCACCGGCCGGACCCGCCGAAAACCCCACAACACCGGGGAGGAACGCCGCCCCCGGTTCGTGGACCCGATGGTCATGATCTCCGAGCGTCCACCCGAGATAGAGGACCGCGCAGTGCCCGGCCATTGGGAGGGGGATCTCATCACCGGCGCCTACAACCAGTCCGCGATCGGAACCCTGGTCGAACGCACCACCCGCTACGTGATGCTCGTCCACCTACCCGGGGACCACACCGCCGAAACCGTCCGGGACGGGCTCATCAAGACCATGACTACCCTGCCGGCCCACCTGAGAGGTTCCCTGACCTGGGACCAAGGGGCCGAAATGGCCGCCCACAAGTCCTTCACCCTGGCCACCGACATGCAGGTCTACTTCTGCGACCCAGCCAGCCCCTGGCAACGCGGCTCCAACGAGAACACTGTGAGTATGGAGGTGGCCCGGGAAGGGCTGATCCGGAAGGGTGGGTGTCGGCAGCGAAGAGGTGACTCCCGAGAAT